>NZ_BBMP01000027.1 GCF_000755245.1 Halococcus sediminicola
TAGTTACGCTGTCATGTGCATCATAGCGTGTGTATGCTAGTGCTAGCTGTGTGCTTCTGTAGGACGAGTCTGTACGTGTGCTTACGTACTGCTTGTTGTTCAGTTGATCTTATTGTTATGTTTTATTTTGTTTAATGAAACCCCGCCCACCAAGATCTACACACTGCATATCGTCGGCAGCGTCAGATGTGTATAAGAGACGATTTCCTGAGTGCTATCGTCGATGCTTGCGTTCACCAGAGGGAACTCTTTCAAGGCGGGCACGACCGCCTTCAACAGAATCGGCGTGTAGGTGATATGCTGGTCGTGTTTTTCGTTCAGGCGCTCTTTGAGCGCGACGAGTTCGGTGGCGTCGGCCTCGAACCCGGACGTGAGCTGTGCAGTGACGGTCAGTGATCGGGTCATGTTTGCAGCGATCTGTCCCCGAAGTCCCGAGAGGTCCCTGCGCTCCGACCGGGACTCGTCCTCGTCTATCGATGTGGGTTCGATGTCGACGCTCGGATGGAGGCCTCCGGCTTCGGCCGTTTCCGTCCCCGCTCCGCCCGCGTGCTCGTCGATGTCCTCGCGCAACACCCGCCCGTCGGGACCGGATCCCTCCACGTCCGCGAGGTCGATGCCTTCCTCGCGTGCGTAGCGCCGCGTGCTCGGTGCGGCGAAGACCCGCTCGTCGCCGGTTGCGGGTTCCTCACTCTCGGTTTCCGCCGGTTCGGTTTCTTCTTCGGCCTCTTCAGTTTCCTCTTCGGGTTCCTCTCCTTCGGTTTCTTCCTCGGCCTCGTCGGCTTCCTCTTCTGCTTGTTCCTCGGTTTGCTCTTGGGCTTCCTCGTCCGCTTCTTCCTCTTTTTCGCCCGTGTCGAAAACGACGATGACTGTGCCGACTTCGACCGTCTCCCCCTCCTCGACTGGGAGTTCCTGAACCGTCCCCGAAATCGGTGACGGGATGTCGGTGACGGCTTTGTCGGTCTCGACCTCACCGAGCACGTCATCCTCTTCGACCTCGTCACCCTCCTCAACATGCCACTCCTGGATTTCAGCCTCGGTCAGCCCCTCGCCGGGGTCGGGAAGCTCGAACTCGTAGCTCATTGTTCGCCCCACTGACCGTGACCGTTCGCCACACGATGCTCGCCTGTCAGAATGGTGTGTTCAGAATTCATAGCTCATCACCGCCTCGATAGCATGTTGGGCGCGCTCCTCGTCTGGCAGATAATCGTCCTCAATGTCGTGGCTCGGGAAGTGCACGTCGTAGCCCGTCGCGCGCTTGACGGGTGCTTTCAGCCGATCGAGAGCGTACTCGTTGACCAGCGCTGACAGCTCCGCACCCAACCCGAGGCTTCGCCGTGCCTCATGAACCACGACGCATCTCCCTGTTTTCTTCACGGACTCCAGTATCGTCTCGACGTCCAGCGGCGAGAGCGAGCGGATGTCCACCACCTCGACGCTCGCATCCACCGCTTCGCTCGCCGCGACCGCATGACGCACCATCGCCCCCCATGTCAGCACCGTCACATCCTCTCCCTCGCGGACCAGCCGCGCCTCGTCCAGCGGCAGGGTGTAGTCATCGGTTGGCACCGATTGTTCGCCGCCGCGATAGATTTTCTTCGGCTCCATGAAGATCACGGGGTCGTCATGGCGGATGCTCGCCGCGAGCAGCCCCTTTGCCTGATAGGGTGTGCTTGGACAGACCACCCGCACGCCGGGCGTGTGGAGATAGTACGTCTCAGTCGATTCCTGATGGTATTCGAGCGCCTTCACGCCACCACCGTAGGCCATCCGAACGGTAAGAGGAACCTCGATATCGCCGCCCGTGCGGTCGTACATCTTCACGAGCGCGTACATGATCTGGCCGAACGCGGGGTACGAAAAGCCCATGAACTGGATTTCGGGGACCACGCGCTCGCCGGCCATCGCCATACCCACGGCGGTCCCGATGATGCCGTTCTCGGACAGGGGTGTGTCGATGACGCGCTCGTCGCCGTATTCGTCCAGCAATCCCTCAGTCGCGCGATAGACGCCACCGATAGGACCAATATCGTAGCCCATGATTCTGACCCCATCGTCTCGTGCCATCTCCTGATGGAGGGTGTGGTTGACGGCAGTCACGAGATCGATGTTCTCAGTCTCGTCGCTCGTGTCGCGCTCGGACGCTGGGCTCGGATAGACTTCACTCATCGAACCCCTCCCCGTCGAAGTCGGTAAAGGGATTCTGGCCGTTCTGCTCGCGTTCTAACTCCGCACGCTGGTGGGCGTGATTCCACGGCTCGCCGTGAATTTGGTGGTCGAATATCCGTTCGGGCCCGGAATCGGGTACGTCGCGGGCCGCATCGACGGCTGCCGAAACCTGTTCGTTGACCTCGCCCTCGATCTCCTCGGCGAGATCGTTGTTGAGCACACCCTCTTCCCGGAGGTAGGTCTCGTAGCGGTCGAGGGGGTCCTTCTCTTCCCATTCGTCACGCTGCTCGTTGGGGTCACGATAGACATCGGGGTTGTCCGAGGTGTTGTGCTCCTCCATCCGGTAGGTGACACACTCGATGAACGTCGGTCCCTCGCCGTTGCGGGCGCGCTCGACGGCCTCTTCGGCTTTCTCGCGCACGGCGAAGATGTCGTTGCCATCGACGCGCTCGTGGGGAACCCCGTAGGCCTCGCCCTTCTTGGCGAACGTTTCGGCTCCTGTTTGCCGGTGTGAAGGCTCGGAGATGGCCCACTGGTTGTTCTGACAGATTATCACTACTGGGGGTTCGAACACCCCTGCGAAGTTCATCGCGTCGTGGAACGAGCCCTCGCTGGTGGAGCCATCGCCGATGAATGCCATCGTCACCGTCTCGTGGTCGTTGAGTTTATCAGCCATCGCCATCCCGACCGCGTTGGTCGTATTGACTCCCACTGGAGTGTAATCCGGCGAGAAATTGACCTCCGGCTCGTCGGTGTCGAGATGTTCGGCGACTGTCTCGGGTTCGGCACCCATGTCGCCGGCGACGATCTCGGCCATCGGGTACTCCCAGTAGAGCAGGGCCGGGTTCTGCCGGTAGGTGTAGAAGATCCAGTCGTCGGGTTCGAGCGCGGCAGCACACCCTAATGGCGTCGCTTCCTCGCCGCGCGAGCGCGCGACGAGGCTCGCCTCGCCGCTGCGCTGCATGTTCAACATCTTGTCCTCCAGCGTCCGGGTGGCGACCATCGTTCGGTACATCGCCAGCAGTTCGTCGTCGAACGCTGGAGAATCGCCGTCGAGCTGTCCGTCCGCATCGAGGCGTTGATACTTCCCTTCCGGTGGCTCGTGTTCGGTCCATTCTACCATATCTGAAGTTTTGTTTGAATTCGACGGAATTGATTTCTCGGCGTCTGACACGCCATTGACTCACCGTATCGATTAAAACACCATCCCGGCCAATTCAAGCCACTAATATCTGCCCTATACTGTGTAGTCGCTCAAGCACCCCATTCAATCGGAAAACCAGTGAAGCCAGCTACGTTGTGGTGATTTCTGAAACAGAGCAGCGTATCTATAGACAATACGTGTATCCTATTTAGGATACAACCGGCGGGGAGGCACTATTAAATCGAGCGCTACAATGGACGGAGTTCTTTGAGGCTGGTAGTCATGCTTGAGGAACTCCTGTTCGCTGACACGGAATCCTCTCACGTAGCGTTTTTGGACGAACCACGCACGCCAGCCGGCCCGATACAGCTGGCGTGCGCTCTCCACGCTGTCTCGAGGTCGCTGGCGGAGATTCGCTCCTAGAGTGGTTCGGCATCAGCCGAACCCGACAGGCTGTCCATTATTGGTTTCACGCTACACAGACGCGTGTGAGCAAGAATTCACCGCCGAACCGAATCGTATCGCGGTCGACGAGAAATAGATCCAGCTCGCTGAGGAGGAAAAAGTGTGGCTCTACGCCACTATTGACGTTGATTCGAAAGCCGTGCTCTACGCACGACTTCTCAGCGTCGCGGCAAGACCCGGCAACGACGTTTCTCCGCGAGTTGAAAGAGCAACTCCGCGTCGGAGACGCGGTGTTCCTCGTCGACGGCATGGCCTACCTAACGGCGCTTGCCAAGACCAATCTCACCGGCCACCTTGACTACTCCGAGCGCAGCATCATCAAGAAGCTATTTCAGACGTATACGATGCGCATCGGCCGCTTCCACGAAACGTGGAACGGCGGTCAGTTCAGCGCGGAGCACTGGCCGCCTACACACTACTACAATCACTTGCGCGGTCATCAAGCTCTAGATAACTGCCCCTGTCGAACAGCTGGAGAACTCGATTTAACAATGCCGTCTTCAGCGTCGCCTCTGATGCCTTATGTAATATATAGATGTCTGTGAAAGGCCAAATGTTACACAAGGCACGACACGAAAACACTGGCAAGCGGCAGGTCTTTCTCGCGCTGTGTCTGTGGCTTGTCGTCGCTATCACCAACTACGAGCGTGGAGACAATCCAGACAGCACGATCATCACGGTGTGACAAGAGTTCTATGACACCCTCTACCGTCTATCTTGGCCATCGAGGGTGACCATCGACGGTAAGTTCCTTCGACGGCCTCTATGAGACGAATGCCAATCGGAACGCCCAAAAGATGCTTCTGTTCGAAGCGCCGATTATGAATCGGACTAGGCCGGGCAGTTAGGCCCTGCTCGTTACCCGCACTACGGTCTTCAGCGGGGGCTGAACCCCAGGTGCGTCCGGACAGACCGGCGCGGGCCCCGCAAGCCAACGTCGAAGCCTCGTCCGTCGGGGGCGGCGGTTCGCGGTCACTCGTCTGCAGGGACGACCGACCGCGATTGATCGGCGGTAGTCCGTCAGGCGCGGAAGCGAGCAGCGGACCGCCGGACAGCCGTCGCTCGACGGGTCGCGGGGTGGAGGAGGCACGCGGGTTTCCCCGCACTGGAACGTCGGGCAACCCCGGGAGTCCCCTATCACTACTTTTCTACATTCGAAGGAGAGCGTGATCGGCACGACCACACCCTGTTGTCAAGATGTCTCTGTCGGAATCCCCCAACTACGACACCCGCACGCACCCTGCCAAATTCTCGTCGGCGAGTTCGTTTGACACTCAACCGGAGCGGATGAGCGAACCTACAGTCTTCCTCCCCGTGGCAATTGACACCTCTTTTCTGCTTATATCGAAACGGTGATTGGTGGCGAATAGACCTATGTGCACGCGTCTCGTTCGGTAACCAATGACTACACGTTTCGTTCCGACCCATGTCCGGTCTGCAATAGACATCGTCGTGACTGATCGGGATCGTACGGTGAGCGAACGTAGAGCGTTTACGAGCTTTATCGACCGACTCTCGGATTTCTCGGTGGAGAGCATCGATTCGAATACGAGATTAGATTGCTCCACACCTGTCCAGACAGTACGTGAGCAGACCCGATCATTGCACTCGGAATCAGATCAACTCGCACGTGTGCGCGAGCTGTATCGGAAGACGGTCATGGGAGTCGAGCATTACCCTGAAGAGTACGGTGATTCGTTCGATGAGAGCATTGCCGAAGAGTTTGGATCCGAAACCGCTGCTGCAGCACTCAACAGTGACCAACTCACGCCACAACTCCGCGACCGACTCATCGAAGTCAGTAACCAAGCGCGCGAGAGTCGCCACGCATTACTCCAGGGTCTCGAGAACGAGTATAACGCCCTCCAGAGTGCCGATGAAGCTCTCACCGAGTTAGGTGCTGATCTCGATGACGTACTTTCCACACACTCGTTCCAGACGTGGCCAGACGAAGAGCTTGCTACTGTCCGAAAAGATCTCCACGCACGAGAACGCGAATGCGACCGATTGGCTGCTGACCGTCAGACCACCCTCCACAAACAGCGCGTCCCCAGTACTCATCACATCGACCTCGAATTCACGGAATATCTATATCGATCGCTGCCGGTGACCTATCCCGTATTGACGGATATCGCCAGCCTCACCGAAACACTCCGTACCGCACGTCAGAACATTGATCACGCACTCGCTTCAGAAACGAATGCTTCCACTCACTCTTCAGCTATCTGAACTGCGAGAGCATCTGATGCTATCGAAATCACACCGGTCCTCGCTTTTAATTTTGATTAAGCAAAATTAGCACAATTCCTTGCAATCGGTCCGAGAACAGCGAAATTTGCAAAATCACCGTGAAACATCTCGAATTATTATATCTTTCATCAACCTCGGTATTCGATAGTATAAACGTCGCCTATCCGTGCTTAGGCGACAGGACGGGTTGCGGGGTGTTCTTCGTATGGGACAGCTAGTTTCAGTACCTCACAAAGCACGTCAGTTGACTGCTTCTGAGACGTGAATTGGGTGGAGAAATCGGTACCGAGCAACTGCTGAGGAGAGTGGTTCGACACCGAGAGCATCGTACCTGTCGCAGTCGGCGGCGTTCCGCCGCCGACGCGACGGTGTTGCCACTCGCCAAGCGGGCGTTCCCGGTCGGTGGATTAGCGTCTGAAGCGGTCGTCTGGTGGCTTATTTGCGGGGACGGCGCGACGCACGGTGAGCGCCGTCTCCGCTGCTCGCCGTATCATCCCAAGGAACTCGTCGAATCGCCACGGCCAGAGGCGTCGCGCGCCTCGGCGCGGCGACGCCACGTACTCCCAGTGGAGATACCGCCACGCATTCTGGAGAAGGAAGCTGATCAGCACGTATAGGAACCGCACCGCCGGATTCTGTGTCGTTGTCGACGCGATGCTTCGTTCAGAAAGACGGTAGGTCGATTCGATCCCGAAGCGTCGGCTGTAGTACTTCCGAGCCTGGTGTGGCGTCTCGATGAACGGCGCGTCGACGGCGTAGCCGTGACGCGCCACACCTTCCTCGTCGTACTTTCCTCGCTGGTAGGTGCAGTCGATGTAGACCGGGAAATCGACGGTCCACGTGTGACCGTCGATTTTCCCTCGGAGATCGTGGTCGATCACGCGGCTCCAGCCCTGGCTCAGTTCGGTCTGGATCGCTTCACCCCACTTCACGATCGGCATGACGAAAGCGTAGTTATGGGCAGCGAGCAGCGTCAAACAGTACGTATCGTAGAATTCCCGATCGAGGTAGACGGCCTCGACCTTGAGGTCAAGGCCTTCGAGTACGCCGAGCAGTTCCGCGAGGATCGAGCTGGCGGTGTCGCCGTCGGTCAGACGGCGCACCGCCAGCGCGTAGCGTTTGTTGCGCACCCGCGCGTAGAGTGTGGCATAGCCGTGGAACGACGTTGTTCCGGCTTTAGCGAGTGATTTGTAGAGTTCCTCCTCGGAGTCGTACTCCTCGCCGTAGTACGGACGGAGGTGGAGGTCGTCGCCGACCTCCACCGGCCGATCTGGAAGCAGTTCGAGGATATCCTGTTGGATGAGCGTCTTGCCGACTCGTTCGAGCTCTCCGAGCTCGAACTTCGTCCGGAGGTGGTGAAGAATCGTGTTGCCGTGGGGTGATTCCTCTGAAATCTCGCAGAGGTGGCTGACCGAGTCCTCGTCGGCTGTTGCGCCGACGAGGACGTCCCAGATGTCTTCAGAGTCGATATCGGCGTTCTCGCCGAGTTCGATATCGATCTCCTCGTCGAGGGCATTGACGAGAAAGTTAAGCACCTGCTCTTCGGTGAGTTCATTGGCTGCTTGGTCCGGCTGCATCAACCGACCAAGCAGCCCGTTCACCTAACCCGCTTTGTGAAGTACTGAGTTTCTCGGCATCAGCGACTGCATGGCCGAAGAGGTGGGAGATCACGAGGTTCATGTAGAACGACAGCGTTGAAGCGGAAGAAGCCAATTGTGCAAAAGCTCCTCTTCCGCTTGGTGGCGGCATCGGCCACCTGATCACCTGTCGGTCTACTTGTCTTGATCTGTCGGGTGATCCTCGCTGCGCTCGCGCCGTGCGCGTCGCTGGTGACGTTCGGTGACGTGGCGGCGTCCGTCGGCCAACTCCTTGCGCACGTCCGATTCGAACTCAACCGCTGCGGCAAGAAACCCGTCGGCGAACGTCTCGACGAGTTCATAGCTCCAGCGCTCGTCGAACACACCGGCTGGGAGGAGATCGTCGCGGAGTGCATCCACTGGGCCCTCGTGGCCAGTTTCACGGAATTTCTCGCGAGCGTCCTCGAATCGATTCATCCCCCGACCGACCGCATGGTGGAACGCGAGCAGGTGCCCGTAGCCTCGATGGAAATGTTCGATACCAAGCTGAAGGTCGTGGAGCGCCTCTCGTTCGGTGGTGTTCAGGTCCGCATCCGGTTCATCATCCATACTGGTGGTTAGTGGCCGTTGACAAAACTCTTCACTACGAGAAGAGGACAAGCATGAGATTACCAGTGTTTGCTGTGTTGAATAGCTATTATATACGCATAATTGGTGAAATTATTACGAATTCCGGAGTGTCGAGTTGATAATCAACTGTATTTGTTCTAACAATCATCTCGGTGAATCATCACTCAGCAGTTTCTGAACCAGTCTTTAGCAGCATTCAACTGAAGATCGAGAAAGTCAAGGTAGCGCTGAAGATGGTGTTTTGAGACGTCTCGAAACCTCTCGAGCCACTGCCGCACGAAGCCGTGGCGGTTCTCGCACATGTTCATGTGTATATCGCCGATCATGTATGTCTCAGACTGATTGACGGCTAAATGGCCGTCAATCGCGTCGAAATCGTCGATTTCGTTGTAGATTCTGTAGTCGTCGGTACATAGAATTACGTTCCTGTTGCCGCATTCGGCGATGTTTTCGTCGACACTCTGGAGATTCTCCCGAACCAGAAACCGAACTTGGCCGTCGCTCCGACGGACAAGTGTCACGACCGGTGGTTTGTCTCGTTGAAAGGTTCCATATCCTTTTTTGAAAGCCCGCGTTCGCGCGGGCTTTCTTGCTCTATGCCTTTCTTGCCCGCAGTAACGTAGATTTTGTCGACTTCACAGACGTCGTTGAGCGTGAAGTCAGCGATGTCGTTGCAGCGGTCTTGAATCTCGTGGACGAAGTTGAGGATGGCTTCGTAGTCTCGGTCAAGGTCCCGAGCGATCTGTGCGGTCGGCACATATCGTATCTCCTTAAGCATGTAGAATAGCTCCCCGATAGGGAACTTGTGGTGTTCGAACAGGTCCCGGTGAGATCGTTGAAGTACGTCTCGCAGGTGTTGCAGTAGTACTGCTGGGCGTCCTTCCCAGTGGTCCTTCCTTACTGACCTCGCCGCTTTCGCAATGGACGCAGGATACCGTCGCGCCCGATTTGGCGCGACGGAGCCGCTCGTAGCAGTCTTCCCGACCGGCAAGAAGACCGAAACCAACATACTGTCCATTACCGGCAGCATTTATTCTTCGTCTTAGTAGAAGTTATTACTTATCGAGATGTGCGAATTTTCATTCACGCTCTCAAATACAAGCTTCCACCTGCAAAGCTGAGACTGCAGTTAATCGGGCTTACTGGGGTCATCCTCGGAATCCGGGAACGAGGGCGTGATTGGCTGACCAATGTGGTTGCCGAATAACCAATCTGACCAGTCAAGTGTAAGTCCGCGCTGGTCGCGGTTTTGGAGTCGCCGGTTGCGCGTCTGGCTGTAGTTCAATAGCGCGACCAGTAGGACGCCACCGACGGTATTGCCGAGCGTCGCGGGTGCAAGGTAGTGAGTGAAAAATGCCCACAACGACTCCTCACCGCTAAACACCACGTACAACGTCTCCGCTGATCCAACAATGGAGTGAGACAGCTCCGCGGCCCCCACAGCGTAGGTGAGTATAAAGATCACCAGTACCCGAGCAGCCGTATCCCGTGCAGCGTGGATCAACCATACCATTCCGGCAATGAGCACGCCCGCAAATACGGCTTTCCAGAAGATATCCCACCACGACAGCTCGAAGAAGTGACGTCCAATCTCTCCAGCGACGCTCGCTGCCGACGGCGAAAAGACGCCCGTGTTGGCCAACACGTACGCACTCAACGCCACCCCGAGGACATTCGCGGTGAATACGATACCCCACACACGGAGGAGTGCTGGAACAGATGCAACTCGGGTCATTACAAGTGTCACCGGCGTAATCGTGTTCTCGGTGAACAACTGGTAGCTTCCTAACACTACGAAGACGAACCCGAGCGGGTACAGGAGGTACCCCGCCGCCGAGGCGGATCCCCCATCGCCGGAGATCAATGCGGTCAGCGAGGCCGTGCCAACAAACGAGAGGCTCATCGCGAACCCGGCCGCGAGCCCACTCAAAAATAAAAGACGGTTGTTCTGGCTGAATTCATCGTGAGCGGTCGCCACGATCCGTTGGAAGATCTCGTCCGCCGAGAACCGATCGCGAACCGCCGATCCCGCCGCCGGCGCACCTCGCTCAGATTGATCCAACGTCTCGCGAAGGTCGTCTTGGGAAGGAGTGCGATCGCCGCTATTAGTCATTTTCGCGGGTGTATCGGAGAGTTGATCCGACTCCGTGAGTGCTCGGTGGAGTGCCTCAACCGTGTGTTGCCCCTCGTACCGTTCGCCATTGATGAATAACGCTGGTGCGCGATTCACTCCTCTATCGAGCCCTTCTTGGAAGTCCTCTCTGACACGTTCTTCGTGCCGATGATCGTCAAGGTCTGCTGCGAACTGTTCAGTATCAAGCTCAAGCGCTTTTGCGTGTTCGGTCAGATCTGTCTCGCCAATTGCTCCCTGGTGCTCGTAGAGGCGGTCATACATTTCCCAGAACCTCTCCTGTGTGGCAGCAGCCTCGGCCGCCTCGGCAGCGTGCTTCGCGTTCGGATGCAGTTCGGTTAGCGGGAAATGCCGATACACATACTGGAGCTGCGACCCCAACTGTTCGCGTACTTCTTCAATCACGGTATAGATCTCGCCACACTCAGAAGAGCCGAAGTCGCCGTATAGGACGAGTGTGAGGCGAGCGTCATCTGGGCCGCGGACGTGGTCACGCTCGCGAATCAATCCGTCAGGGCGGTGTCCCGCAGCGGATGAATCTGAGTATGGTTGGTTCATGGTATTGTATTATGAATATTACACGGGTGACAATCGAACGCTTCGTCCTTCCCGAAGTTGTTTGGGCACTATTTCATCCTTATCATGACGTTCGCTCAGCAGTACGCA
The DNA here is from genome assembly GCF_000755245.1 of Halococcus sediminicola. Classification (NCBI taxonomy): domain Archaea; kingdom Methanobacteriati; phylum Methanobacteriota; class Halobacteria; order Halobacteriales; family Halococcaceae; genus Halococcus; species Halococcus sediminicola. The sequence goes on from NZ_BBMP01000027.1 coordinate 11,030, forward strand.
AACTACTCTCGGATATGTTTGCATGGTGGCTAGTCCACATCGCCCGACGTTCCGGCACGGGGAGACCTGCGTGCCTCCTCCATCCCGCGACCCGTCGAGCAACGGCCGTCCGGCAGTCCGCTGCTCGCTTCCGCGCTTGACGGACTGCCGCCGATCAATCGCGGCCGGTCGTCCCTGCAGACGACCGACCGCGAACCGTCGCCCCCGACGGATGAGACTTCTCAGTTGGCTTGCGGGGCCCGCGCCGATTTGTCCGGACACACTCGGTTCAGCCCCCGCTGAAGACCGTAGTGCGGGAAGCGAGCAGGGCCTAACTACCCAGCCTAGTCAACCTAAAGTAGCCGCTTCGCACACAAACACCTTTTGCAGGGACGTTCTGATTGGTGTTTGTGTCAGTCAACATTCCGTGGTAGCGAACCCCCAGTATCAGACACCTATTGTACAAACAGCACCAGTAGAACGCTGCTGGTCTTTTTTATGATAGCTTGAGCGATATTCGGCAGGCCCAATCTCAAAGACACACTTACAGAATGAGTGCTATTGACACATCATTTTCAGGAATACAATTGTAGTTGAACCGAATATTTTCTTAATATATAAAACATTGAGATTAGCGGGCAGGAAATACCTGAATATCAGTGAAAGAACGTCGATATCTTGTCAAATTCAGAATATTATCGCACAATGGTGACTGGAACTGGTGAGCGACGAGCAACTTTTTCTGCAACACTTCCAAGAAGGATACGGCTCACACCGGAGCGACCGTGACTTCCAATGATGATATGGTCAATCTCGTGTTTCTCAGCGAATTCAACGATAGCGCGGTTTGTATCTCCAGTTTGGAATTCGGTAGAGACGGGAACATCGTTCTCGTCGGCTTGCTCTTTCGCCTCAGCCAACAGTTGTTCAGCTTGCTCCTGTCTCTGTGAGTGAACCTCCTTATAATTGGCTACTCTACCTCCATCCATTCCCACGTAGGGTGTCATATCTGTTGGATTGATGACGTGAAAAATTATGATTTCTTCCCCCGAATGGTGAGTTAACGTATATTTCAAGGCATTACTTGCTTGCTCAGAGCCATCAATCGGGACAAGAATATGTTGATCCATATTCACAATATTATAACGCGTATTCGTAAATGCATTCTGCTACACCAATTTGCGGTTAGACGAGACTTTCAGGCGGGTTTGGGAGTTCTTCGAAATGCTTGCGATCGTGGGCGAGGTAGACCTCGGCATTCTCTTTTCGTTCCAAATTCCGGATTTTTCGGTTTGAACGGATCGCGTGTTCGGTATCCCATGCGAACGCCGGTTGGAGTTCTTTCTCGTAGGCTTCTTGGATAAACGCGAGATCGGCCGCGAGGATGACTGTGCCTGTATCCTCTAATTCGACTTTCACTGCTTGATGGCCTGGAGAGTGACCCGGCGTCGGGATGCACTCGATTGTGCCGTCACCGAAGACGTCGTAGTTTCCGCTGATCGCAGTCACGCTGTATTCCGGGGAGTGGAACACGCCGAAATCTCCTTCGATGTAGAGATTCTGTTGGATAGGGTCAGCAGGGTCGTAGCCAAGATCGGTAATCTGATTGATTGCCTTTTGGTCCTCGCTCATCTCGATTTCGTCGGCGGCGAACTTGTCGATATAACCCGCCCCATATGGACCGTACTTCTCAGGGTTTTCGAGCATCTCGTAGCTAGTGCCGGTATCGATCAATATCGTCTCTTCGGGATATCAATCACGTAGAACGGGGTGAGTGAAGGATACGTCTCACCCAGCTTTTGATTGCGCATCATCGCGCTGTACTCGTAGTCCCAATCCGCGGCGTTCAGCGCGTACAGTTCCGGTCGAGCCATACACAGTATTGTGTCTCTTGTTTCACCTAATGATAATGCCTGAGCACGCAATTAAGGAGATATTCATGTAGTAATGCCCATGTTAGTGTGTCCGTCAATACCCCGCATGGAGATCCGATTTACCGTGGATGACGATCAGTACGAACGACTCAAAGAAATCAAGGAGCGAAACGGACTGACATGGAAAGGAATGATGCTCCAAGCAGCGAAACATATGGATGCGGAGGGACCACTGTAAACACGGTCTTCATTTGTCGCTAGTTAGACTCAACGACAACTTGAGTGACGAAAGCGAACCATTCTTAGAAGATTGAGCCGCTACTGATAGTTTTCTGACATTCACTACTATCCGCTCTGAGTCTTTAGCTATCAATATAGAATGAAAACATGAGATCTCTATCGGAGGCCTCAACCAGCTTTGCATAGCTTGAAACTTAACTCCCCTTGCAAATGTCCGGTGTATCTTTATGCATCTACTACTTGTCCGTGGTAATTGATGTCAAACAACGGGAGCGACACCACTGATGGCGAGGGAATCGGCGAAGAAACCACTAAACATAAAGAAAATGCCGAGGACGCCGGAGAGATAGCAGAGAACGAGGATCTACATGGAACCACCGATGAGGCCCGTGATCATCTCGACGAGGGAAGTAAACAGGAACAGATCGACGAAGTACGCGAGGACCACGCTGGCGAACACCTGACGACCGACCAAGGGGTGCGCGTCAACCATACGGACGACTCGCTCAAAGCCGGCGAGCGTGGGCCGACCCTGATGGAGGACTTCCATTTCAGGGAGAAGATGACCCAGTTCGACCACGAGTCTATCCCCGAACGCGTAGTCCACGCTCGCGGAACGGGTGCGCATGGCTATTACCAACCCTACGAGGACCCGGATCTCGGGGAATATGACGACGTCTCGGAGCTCACGAAAGCGGAGTTCCTCACCGATCCTGATCAGAAAACGCCCGTCTTCACCCGGTTTTCGACGGTTGTGGGATCGAGAGGATCGAGTGACACTGTACGAGACGTTCGTGGCTTTGCTACCAAATTCTACACGAAAGAGGGGAACTACGACCTCGTGGGGAACAATATGCCGATCTTCTTCATCCACGACGCGATCAAGTTCCCCGATCTGGTCCACGCGGTCAAGCCTGAACCTGACGACGAGACACCACAGGCGGCGACGGCCCATGACACGTTCTGGGATTTCGCCTCACTCACGCCTGAAATCACCCATATGCTGATGTGGGTGCTCTCGGATCGCGCCCTGCCTCGCGCCTATCGTATGATGCAAGGCTTCGGCGTCCACACGTTCCGCTTTGTCAACGACGAGGGCAAGTCGCGGTTCGTGAAGTTCCACTGGCTTCCCAAATACGGTACCCATTCGTTACTATGGGATGAGACGGCGAAACTGTGGGGGAAAGCGTCCGATTACAACCGCAACGCCCTCGGAAATGCAATCAAGAGCGGAAACTATCCCGAGTGGGAACTCGGGGTGCAGATCGTCGAGGAAGAGGATGCCGACCAGTTCGACTTCGATCTGCTCGACCCGACAAAGATCATCCCCGAAGAGGACGTACCCGTCCGGCGCATCGGGAAGATGGTTCTCAACGAAACCGTCGACAACTTCTTCGCCGAAACCGAACAGGTGGCGTTCCACCCCGGCAACGTCGTCCCAGGTATCGACTTCACGAACGACCCCCTGCTACAGGGCCGGATGTTCTCCTACCAGGATACACAGTTGAACCGCTTTGGCGGCGCAAACTGGGACGAGCTCCCAATCAATCGGCCTCTCGCAAAACGCCACAATAACCAACGCGCCGGATTCATGCGCCAAACGGTGAACAAAGGAAAGACCTCGTACTCCCCAAACTCGCTGGAGAGTGATTATCCGAGAGAAGCCACTGAAGAAGAGGGAGCCTACACACATCACGCTGAAAAGGTTGAGGGGAAGAAAGTCCGCGAGCGAAGCGAGAGCTTCCGGAACCACTTCAGTCAGGCAAAGCTGTTCTGGAACAGCATGTCAGACGTGGAGAAAGAGCACATCATCGACGCAACCCACTTCGAGTTGGGCAGCGTTGAGAGTAAAGAAGTCCGCGAACGCATTGTGTACGAGATCTTCAACAATGTTGATCACGAGTTTGCCGTGCGAGCGGCCGAAGGGATAGGGGTCGAACCGCCCGACGAACCCGGGCCACACCACCAAGACCACGACAAGACCTCACCCGCGCTGAGCCAAGAGAACACTGTCAAAGACACTATCGAATCGCGCCAGATTGCCGTCCTTGTCGAGGATGGTTTCGACGACGAACACGTCGAAGAGATAACGTCGGGACTCGAAACGCAGGACGCACAGGTCACGGTCGTCTCGAAGGTACTCGGCGAGAAAACAGGTGAAAATGGCGAGAAAGTAATGGCCGACGAGAGTCACGTCACGACCGATTCCATCGAGTACGATGCGGTCTTCGTTCCAGGCGGCAGCGAGAGCGTCGATACCCTGAAAGAGCAGGGCAATGCCAAACACTTCGTGATGGAAGCGTTCAAGCACAAGAAACCAATCGCTGCGCTTGGTGATAGTATTGAGATGTTCGACGAAGTGGGCCTGTCGGACGTCGATGTTTCGGATGATGAAGATATCGTTTCGGAGGACGGTATTGTGACGAGCCACGATAGCAACGATCTGGACGCGTTCGTAGACACCTTCAGCGATGCCATCGCGGAACACCGCCACTGGGATCGTGACGAGAAGGAGATTCCTGCGTAGTCACTCCAAGCAGTCGATTTTGTCCTATTGGTATGGGAGAAGCGTCCTCTCGCCCGCGTATGGCTGAAGGGAGAACAATATCAGACACTCAATAAACGGTGAGATACATCGACTTATAGTGGTTTAGCACATCCCACTGAGAGGAATATTTATTGATTCTTAGAAAGATAGACTAAACCATGGCGACAAGAGCGGACTCACGATTCAGTAGGCCTTCAATGAGAACCCTCGACTACGTTGCCATCGCACTGGTCGTTATTACGGGAGTTATCCACCTCTATGAGGGCGTTGAGGATTGGGGAGAACCAATAGCGATCTGGTTTCTTCTGGCTGGAGTCGGATTTTTCGGTGCAATTGTCCTTTTCTGGCTTGGCGTCAGCCGGACGCTGTTGTATTTGGGCGGTGTCGTTTTTACTGGAATTCAGGTTGTTGCATACATTGTCCTCAATTGGCCAGACATCTTCTCTGTTATTGGTACTTTTGACAAAATCGTGCAACTAGTCCTCATCGGTACACTCGTTGTCTTGTACCAGCAATATCGTGAAAGGAGTTGATCAAACCCCACTCAATGAACGCCTACTGTCTGACTAATCTTCAGACCAGTATTGCACTACAAACCGTTTAGTTCCTATAGAGTAAAGCAAGCAGGACTGCCGATTTGCACGCGCAGCAGGCATAGCACAGGATGTCATAGAACGGTTGGCATGGGCTTCAGGAGTCGGCTGAGAGGCCTGCTACTGCTGGCTCTGAATGGCAGCAATACTAGCTGCTTCTCAAACATCGGTTTTCGGACTGTTACTGAGGCGTGTGAAGAGTTCTATGACACGCTAATAGCATGTACAACATGGCCTACGTCTGCAAAAAACCAGTTCGACACCAACTTCGTGTTAGCAAATTCATATACCCCATCACACATCAGTTGGCAAGAGCGGTAGTTGTTTGAACCCAGTAGAATCGGGGAGGGGGGAGTAACATCAAGTGGTTACAAAATGAACGAGCATCCCATGGGATCGATTCCTACCGAGTTCCGCAACCTGTTCGAAAAGCCAACGATTGCGTATGTGGCGACGCTCACGTCCGGTGGCATCCCACACGTGACGCCGGTCTGGATCGATTATGACGCTGATGCCGACCGCATACTGGTGAATACCGAGCGTGGTCGGCGTAAGGAACAGCACATTCAGCAGAATCCAAACGTTGGTGTGGGTATGACCGATCCTGACGACAGGTACTGAGCATTAACTGTCCACGGGCAGGTTGACGAGATAACCGAGGACGGTGCCCGTGCTCACATTGATGAACTTGCAAGACGGTACACCGATTTCGATGAGTACCAACCAGAAATCCAAACCGCACGAGTGCTCCTCAAGATACGTCCGACCGAAGTGATTCCACACGGTGGTGACTGAGAAACCTTATCGCGATTCTCGTCGCCGTTTCGTCGCGTTTGAAACCAATCCGCCGATGTCTTTCGGCTGTCTCTGGTCCCAGATACTGAAGGTTAACTCCGAAACGACCGTTCGTGCGAGAGAGTGTTTCACTCTACAGATGAACCGCTTTCTATTGATGAGGACTAGGTTCTGCTTGAATATGCCACTCTGAGATATTTACGATGTGAGCTATTACCAGTGGTGGCATGAGCCAATCCGAGAGCACCATGAACATTGACGTCGAAGCGCGCCGAGAGAGTCCAACGAAAACGATTGTTGCGGTTCGTGATTTCGAACTGACAGTCGACGAACCCGAAGGGATGGGTGGTTCGAACGAAGGCCCCAATCCTCTCGAATATCTGCTGGCGGCACAAGCGGGATGTCTCAATGTGACCGGCCAGCAAATCGCCAGCGAGATGGATATCGAGATTAACGACATTGAGCTCGCTATCGAAGGCGAGTTCAACGAGGCGGCATTCGCGGGTGAGGAAGACGGTCGTACTGGGTTGCAGGATATTAAGGTGACGATGGAAGTCGATGCGGATGCAGATGCGGATACCATTGAGACGTGGGCCGAGCGCGTCGAAACGCGCTGTCCAGTCTCCGACAACATCAAAAACGAAACATCGGTCGCACTCTCTGTCGAACCTGTCTAACTCTAACTCATCATCGTCTGTATCAGAGAATACAACAATTTCGTTGCATTCCACAGACGTTTCTACCTTTGGCAGTGATTCGCCAGGGCAAATTAGACGACCACATCGGGCGAGATCTCATCCTCGGATTCGTCGCTCTCTGAACCGCATCCAGCAAACTGAGAAATATTTGGAATGAATTTCCTACGAAATCAGATGACTGAACAGTTTGCCGAGGAGTGAGTATTGTCAACGAGTAATAGCAATGACCAGCTTAGGACGGAACTTTTCTGATTACAGCCCCAAATACTGTGTATGCCGACCTATATCGCCCAAATCAACGTGAATGAAGACGAATTTCAGAATTCCCAAGAACTGGTAGCGATTTGGGGCACGATTCGAGAAGACATCGAGCGTCTCGGTGGCGAAATCTTGCAAACATATGCGGTTCTCGGCGGCTATGATTTCCACCTCGCCTTTGAGGTTGAGAGTGGCGAGGTTGCCTTTCAAGTTTCACAGACTATCGAACGGCATGGTCTCGATACGGAAACGATGCGAACACTCCCAGTCGAACGCATCGGCGAACTCGTTGACGATATCTAAACTCATACGGGAAGAGCAGCGATAGCGGGTCTTTACGTGAGTGCCTATGGTTAGTCGGATTTGGAGAACTCCTGCACGATGGTATCGAGGCGTGTGTCTCCTTCAACGCACTGATCGTTGTACGTATTCATGAACTTGCGAGCGACGCCAAGCGCCGCCTCATGATCGGCGGCATTCGTGAGCAGCTCGATATCACCAGCGGTATCTTCCGGGTCGGAACGCAAATTGATGCGGTAGCTCTCCCCGCTTGTGCTCCCGGTCTGCTGATCGGATGGTATGAGTTGTATAGCGATGTTCGTCTCTGTGTGTTCATACTCTGTGACAGGCTGGGGGTTATATCGCGTCAGCTCGTCGTCTGGTTGATCGGCTTTTTGCCATCCGGTCGGCATCTCATTGTCTGACATACCTGCTCGTTCGGGTGCCAGGGTTTAACATTACTCGCTTGACTCTACCAGTCATCGAGAGTTACTATTCGGGGCCATCATAGCTATCCGGTTTCCACCCGTGTGAGAATTCAATGGTAATCGACGTAGATGCAGCGCGCGAGGAACTCCAGCGTGCTAGCGATGCGGCGGACGGCGAAGTACAGCGCCATATCAACTCCATCGACGAAGGACTGATGGAACTCGCCGAGGGTGACAAGATAACCGAGGCAGAGGCGGACCCTGACCGTGTGGCCGAACTCGAAGAGAAACTCGCTGGTCTCAGCGCGGAAACCGACGTTCAAGCAATCGTCTCTCACATTGAGAACGCGCTTGACCATCTCGATGCTGCTGCGGACGGGTTTGGGACATCATAGATCCACCTCAGACCGTTTTGTAAGTTGAAGGTGTAGAAAAATTCGCGGATTGTAATGGTTCTCTGCCTTTTACTGCAATCGATGACGAAAAGTCTGCTGGAACTACGTGAACCGGAAACCGCTGATGTCGAACGGATACGCGAGCTTATCGAGAGCACGCTGACCGCCTCGTACGCGCTCAGCCCTCAACAGATCGAAGCACTCCTCAAAGTCGATTTCGACGTGGAACGGCTTGCAGAAACATTCGAAGCATCGGATTCAGTCACACTTGTCGCGGAAAGCACCGTCAACGGGACAAAAACCACGGTTGGGGGCATCTTTGAGGGAGAATTCGACGTGGATGGAGGTAGCGGCGAAGTTCGATGGTTGTTCGTGGACCCGGAGCATCGTGGAGGGGGAATTGGTACCGAGCTATTCGAAACTGCAGTTGGGAGACTTCGCAAACAGGGTGCCGAACGCATCACAGCAACCACGCTTGAAGCCAACAGGGAGGGCCCCCAGTTTTTCGAGCAGTTCGGGTTCAAGTATACTGACGACCGACAAGTAGAGTTCGCGGGCGAACCGATCGTAGAGCATGTCTACGCTGAGCATCTGACGGAAACCGAAACAGCGAGCGAGTCCGATTCGGAGGGCAACTCTGATACCAACCTTCCGAATACGGAAACGACAAACGGTGTTACGACTGCAACAGCCGATGATAGCAAGCAGGCGTATATCAGCCTTATTGAGGAGGATTCAGGCACTGAAGGATCATTTTTCGTCGCCTACATTGACGAAGATCATACCGATCAGTTCGGCTACTACTGCGCTAACTGTGGGTCATTGGATACAGCGATGGACAATGTGGGTCGGATCGAAGTATCGACTGCAGCAATGTCCGTGCAGAGCGCTCGGATGAAGCCTACGACGATTCGTATCTATAGATTACAAATAGAGCGAGCAACCTGCCGAATACTATTGGTTTAGTGAAACCTTTATGCTACCCAGTGATTGGTAGCCTGCTGTTTAAAGCCGAATACTGAATCAAACGGCGATACTAATGACTTATCCAAGATGGCAGTACCAATAGCGCAATTATGCACGAAACCGAATTCCTCAGTGCTGCCACCGATACAGCCGATATTTCTGACCCGAAAGTCATCGATGACAACTCAGCCTACTGAGTTCACATGAACACTATCCGATTGCGCGTTGCAGAAGAAAACCGAGAAGCAGTCTTCGACGCGCTCAACGAGCGAGACATCGATTTCGTTACTGTTCCAACTGAAGACGACGAATCGATTGTCGAAGCTCCGGTCCCGACAGATGCTCTCGGTGAAGTGCTCGATGCGACCCGAGAAGCGGGTCTCGATGACGATTATATCGTCGTGCTCAACGCCATCAATACGGCGACCCCGCATATGGAGGAGCTACAGGATCGCTATGCAAACGACTACGACCCGCTCCGACTGCCCGAGTTACGGTCGAAAGCTCGTGATTTCGGTTCGGACCCCGGATCGTTTGGCGTGATGGTCTTTCTGAGCGCCGCGATTGCCGCAATCGGTTTGTTGGTTGATTCGCCAGCAATTGTAGTCGGGTCAATGGTAATCGCGCCGCTGGTCGGGCCGGTACTCACTGCTGCAGTAGGCGCGATTGCTGGCGACCGCGTGATGTTTGCCGACAGTATTCGCATGCAGGCCCTCGGGGTCGTTGCAGCCATCGTCGGTGCGTTCGTGACGGCTCTGGGTCTCCAAATCAGTGGATTGGTCCCCGCACCAGTTGCCATCAGTTCAATCGAGTTGATCGGTCTCCGCATGGCACCGACTCCTCTGTCGGTGCTTGTCGGGTTCGCTGCTGGCATCGCTGCTGCAGTAGGGCTGACCACGAAAGGAACGAAATCCCTCATCGGGGTATTGATTGCTGCCGCGCTTGTGCCTGCTGCCGCTGCTGCCGGTATTGGGGCTGCCTACGGTGCACCGCGCGTTGCGATAGGAAGTGCGGGCCTCCTGATCGGAACCATGGCAGCGGTTGATATCGGAATGTACGCGACCCTTCACGTACTGTATCGCTCGCGGGGCCTCAATGCAGCGCTGTTGACTGATCGTGATCTCTCGCGAGCGGCCGCAGTAACTGTCGCAATAATCGTTCTCGGGGCTGCTGTCGCCGGTTACACGGTTGTCGAACAGACGACGTTCCAACGGACTGTCGCTCAGGAGACCGCAGACACACTCAATGAACCAGCATATACGAATCTCAGTCTCGTCTCGCTTCGCTATCAGTACGGTGGACCGCTCTGGCTCCATGGATCGCCAAACGTCACGGTAACTGTTACACAACCGCCGAATGGTTCCTATCCTGAGTTGCCGGATCGACTAACCAACCGAATCGCGGACGCGACTAGCCGGAACGTAACCGTCCACGTTCAATTTCAGTCTACCGGGAAGCCAGAAGCAACTCCAGAATCTAACGTAACAGCACGCCTCAGACCGACATCTGAGGATTCCGTTCGCTCCTAAGCCAACATAGATAGTGTTCTCTACATGTCCTATAAGAGGAATACTTGATAATCAACCCCCTGGTCAAAGCTGCGGACTAAGTTGAGTGTCTGACTGCTTTCTATTGGAACAACACATTAGAGGTCGCCACGCAGTCGGACTACTTCTCCGGCTGTTGACTGCACCATTTCGTCATGAATAGGATACACATCCTCTCTGGAGTTACTGAAGCCGAGCGCAGATTTGACCTCTTCGCCAACGCTGGGATCTAAATCTACGTATCCAGTGCCATCTTCCACTTTTACAATCTTTCCAATGTGTTCGTACACATCATCATGAACTGGTTTTCCCTCGTCCTCTTGAGTAAAGTCCGTGCGCATCAATGCCGCTGAAGTGGTGTTTTCGGATAGTAGTTCGGCTTGCGTGATTCCGACAGCAACTTTCTATTGAATTCTCGTGGTATGTTGCGTAATAACTCGGCTCACATTGAGAGTGCTTATGAGTGCAAAGTCAACGATTAAGACTGTTGCGCCGTTAATGTTCAGTTATGTCAATCGTTGCAACCCTCAGTACCATGCCTGTCCAGGACGAGGGTTCAACTGAAGAGATCGCTACAGCCATCAGAACACTCGATAACTACGATGTAGAGTATGAAGTCAATCCATTAGGGACGATCATCGAAGCGACTGATATTAGCGAGTTTTTCGCTGCTGTGCAGGCCGCCCACCAAGCTATCGAAGCAGACAGAGTGACTACAAAAATCGAAATCGATCACGAACGAAATCGTGACCGAGATGCCGCCGAACGGGTTGCTACCGTCGAAGATGCTCTTGCCGATAATGCTGCAGATAGGGAAGAAATGGACAACACAACGGAACCTATTGAGGAACGGGACACTGTTGACATGAGCGGCCATGCGCCCGAAGACGTCGAAAGCGAAGCGAAAGAAGACGATATCAATATGAAAGGCGGTGACTACAAGACCGACGAAGTCGACGAAACAGAGAATGAGTCTCTCAGTGAGAAATACGATGATACCTGAACTCGGCTAGGTTAATTCATTGTGAATAGTACCATGTGAAACTTGGATCATCAGTCGATTCCAACCACACTGTACATGAGGAATTGCCTCTCTTCAGACAAGTCAGATTGAATGTAGTAGCTGCAGCAACATCCACGTAGAGCGGTCGGACGAAGCCTATGGATGCGTGACCTCGGACAGAACCGAGTTAGTATCGCCGCTTAGTAGCACTATTCTTGGCCAGGATGTTCTTCCGCATCCGCTAGCTCAAATAACTGGCCGTATTCATCGGGCAGTTGATTGCGAAGATCATCCAGCTGTCCCCCACTGACCGCGTCTTCAAGCACGTCAACCACAACTCGGGCATGAAACGTTGCCGCCGAGAGGTCATTGCCATCGTCGCTTTCTCCGAAGTTCTCGTCACGGTCGGCGACGCGCTCGATGAACTCGTCGAAGCTGAACGATTCAGTCGTCTTGGCGTGTTCTTCAAGGAAGCGCCCGAGTTCATCGGAGAGTTGGGCCGCAAGGTTCGTTGCTTCTCCTTCTTGAATCCGGTCGCCGAGCGTTTGAAGCGTCGCTCGGCTCGCACCGAGTGCCGCACCCCGTGAGGGCAATTCCGCACGGTTCTGTACTTTGCCAATGAAAGTATCGTGGTCCATGGCAAACCGTTGTGGCGAATGATGCATAAGCATACTGTCGATCGGCAATTTCATTCCAGCACAGTTCAAGTCATAAGCGCTCAGAGCAAGATCCGAGGCTACGCTCCAGTAATACTCTCTCCGTGTAGTGGTTCAGCTGAAGATCGAAAGCCCGATCACAGTGTCGTTCGCTCAGCTCGGTGTCAAAAGCCATGAAGAGGCTTAGTAGCGATGCTACTGGCGACGCTCACGATTCAGATTCAATCTTTTCAACGATCTCTGCCGCCTGCTCTTTGGCTTTGTCCTCACCGACGCTTTTCGCAAGCAGAACGGTCTCAACTAGCCAATCGTCGCTGTCTTCCAATTTCCCCGTGCGGACTTTAGATCCTTCTGAGACCGATTGGGCTGCGTTCTCTGCCCAGTCCGGCGTTCGAATCTCATCGAATTGATCTGGGTCTCTAAATTGGACGTGAATGTAGTCATCTTCTGTTTCAACAGCGTTGATCTCGGATGTTTCGGCCATGATTGAATTACCTACCATTCGGTTCGCTGTGTGGGTACCGCTGTCGTCGTATCGTGCCGGTTATCACTGGAAATCGATTCCGCTTCGGCTAATACTACGGTTCGTAGCCGGGTGATTGCTTTTCGATGACGGTGGCTGCGTCGCCCAATTGTTCGCCGGTCAGGGCAACCACATCATCGAGCGAAACGAGTCCGACCAGTGAGTCCGACTCATCGACAACGGGAACCCGTCGGACTCCCTCCTCAGCCATTGTTCTCGCTGCTTCAATGCTCTCATCGTCTTCAGAGAGCGTGTGCGTTCCCTCAGTCAGTACATCTTCAACAGTGACACCCGAGAGGTCGCCCTCGTGTTCTGCGACCGCCAGCGCGATTTCGCGGTCGGTGACGACTCCCTTAACTGTGCTGCTTTCCTCAACAACTAGCGCGCCGATGCCCTCGGTGTCCATGGTCTCGGCAGCGTCGATCACCGATTCGTCCGCAGTTGTCGTTACAGCGTCATGTGCGATTTGTCCAACGGTCATGGCTACAAGCGTATCTCTTATCCCCCTCTCGCTAAACATGCTGCCTGAACTCGCCAGCGTATTACGTCGGGACTCCGGTAAGCAAGCGTTCGTACAACGAAGAGAGACTGCACGATGTCTGGCGTTCGTCACCCGGTCTGTGAAGGAATTCTGTGGCGGTGCTGTCGCGGTCGGTGTCTCAAACCGCGCGTACTGGTCGGTAACAAGCCCTCTACAGTTGCTATAGGACCGGCATACGCCGGATCGTCCGTTGGGTCGCGGACTGATCGTTGCCCTGCACAGACAGCGCTATGGGATGGGTGGAAAAGGGAGACCCTCGGCGTTATCCGTTGGCATAATGAACGCCTGTATACTCATGGCATCCATCGTTCGGGGAACGATTCCGGCCGAGGAGTTCGCGCTGTACGATGCGTCGTCATCACTTGAGAACGTCGAATACGAGGTCGAACGAGTAGTCGAGAGCGCCGAAGGCGTGGTGATGCCGCTAGTGTGGATACGCGGATCTGACACTGAAGCTATCACGGACGCGTTCGCTACCGATTCGAGTGTGCGCGATCTCTCGTTACTCGCGGAGTTCGACGACGAATTACTCTACCGGATGGAGTGGACTGAAGACGTCGCAGTCGTGATTCAGATGCTGACGAACTCCGAGGCGACGATCATGGATGCGTACGGCAAGGACGGCTGGTGGACGCTGCGGGTACTGTATCCGATACGCGAGGCGGTCTCGAAGACCGTCGAATTCTGTCGGGAGGAGGGACTCACCTTCGACATCGAGATGATCCGCGAGATGGAAGGTGAACCGGCCGGCCGATACGGACTGACGGATAACCAATACGAGGCACTGCGGGTGGCGAGTGAGTTGGGATATTTCAAAGTCCCACGCGAAATCGATATGAACGAACTCGCTGAGGAACTCGATATCTCGCACCAAGCGCTCTCCGAGCGGCTACGGCGTGCATACGACACGCTGGTCGAAGACGCGGTTCTTGTCGGGTCTGACCGAGACGACAGCGAGAGGTGACAAGTCGTATCTTTCTCGTCGGTATCACTCGAATTCGAAAGTAAGACTTCCCTGAATCTCGGCGAGTTGGAGGTCGTCGTCGCTTCGACTCAACTGATGTGCAGTTTCGATCTTATTGTGCTCCGGGTAGACGGTGACACGAACCGAATCGTTCGGTGGGATGTACGCGAGTCTACCGAGTTCGATAGGGAATCCGAAGCGCTGCTGGAGCGCATCCCGCATGGCAGTAGTGCAGTCTTCGGTACCGGCTTTCGTATCGTGGATTGCAGCGGCCAGTTCACTCATGATTGTTCTCCGTTCGGGTGACCCTGTGAAGTGGGAAGAAGCTACCCTATGTCGTACGATTCCCCGCTACTGTGGAGGTTTCGGAGCAGCGGGAACTTGGTTCTGCATCTCTCTGGGCTGGCCCTTACTTACAGTGTCGGGTTCCATGCGGATAAACAGTAGTGCCTGCCAATGGCCGGGTATTCGATTGCGTCAATGAGCATTGAGACAGTCGCCCCACATCGTGGGCTGCCGACACGAGCTACTACGTTTCGGGTCGGCGGGCAGATTGGTGAAAACGCTTTGTTGGAAGCACTGAAGGCGGCGGAGGAACGCCTACCGGCTAATATCTATTTCTTCTCCGAATTCAGTCCCGGAGATTTCGTGGGGTTCCTCGAAGTAGCCGCGTTCAAGCACGAGCACGAGAGCTTCAACGAGGTGTTCGTCAGCGTAGGTTTGCTCACCTCAGTGATTTCAGCTACGATTACCGACGGGCAAGAACGACACGCAGGACGCACAGTACGGCCTCTATACATCGACAATTCTTGCTCGCCTCGATGAGTCGAATATATGGTATTCAATTTTAGCCCAACAATCGAAATTTGCGAACATACAGGGCTGCAACAAGATATTTTGAAACGTCGGAGGTTTCGACCTAATCCCGACACGGATTTCTGTGGGCTGAGATGGTTAAATACCCTAGAGATTTAACAGAGTAGTCCGAAACATGTGTGCGACAGGGTTGATCCACAAAACCACGATCAAGGTCAAACAATGACTCTCATTGCCAGTTTCAGTGTTGACACCGGCGACATAGAATTTGGGCAGGCGCTTGCGGGAACCGAAACCCGCATCGAACTCACCCAATTCGTGCCTGTTGGCGGTCAATTCATTCCCTACTTCTGGAAGGAACGCGGCGGTGATAGAGAGACATTTGAACAGAGTGTCCGCGAACATCCTGCCGTCGCTGATCTCGTATATCTCGATGGCCGGGTTGATGCTGCCCTCTATCGTATCGACTGGACCGATGATGTCGATGGCTTTCTCAACGCGCTCTGCGATTTGGACATCATCGTTGAGGAGGCGAGTACCAACCACGGAGAGAAGTGGTCCTTCCGTCTCCGCGCATTCGATCAAGCCGGATTCACGGCATTCCAGCACGCCTGTTCCGACCACGGCATCAATCTTGATATGCGGCGTATGATACACAATCCTGATGCTGGTGGCGGCAGACACGACCGTGCGCTCGTTGGTGTCACTGAAAAACAACGCGAAGCCATCGAACTCGCACTCGAACAGGGGTATTTCGAGGTTCCCCGACAAACCACGGCGACAGAACTCGCCGAGAAGATGGATATTAGCCGACAGGCGTTCTCACGACGGCTTCAGCGTGCTGAACAAACTGTTTTCACCAATCTTCTCACCGACTTCGGTGAGCAGTAATCGCCGCCAGTGAGCGGGATACTCGGACCTGATGCCCCTACTGGGTGCGACCGTGTGCGGACAGTAAGAGATCGAAGATTAACTCGTCTTACTCTTCTCCCGAACAGGCATAAATGGGGTACATTAGAACGGGATTATGCGATCCCCTCCTCCTTTCGTGGACATAAATACTGCACACGAGAAACGCGAGTTCTCATTCGATAGCCGATTTTGTACTGGAGTGCAATGTCCGAATGTGGGAACTGTGGGGGGTTCGTCACAGAACAGTACGTTCGAGTATTCGCGCCGACAGGGATGGGGAAAGTGCGCGTCTGCCCGAACTGTGAGGACAAACTTCGTGACGGGGCGAAGGTTCGCGAGGCTCAAGCATCCCGCCAGACCAGTACCAATGCCTGAATCCATTCAGCCGGTGAGCACGCCGACGCCACAGGCTCCTTCAGCGAGCACCAACGCAAGCACTGCGCGGTTCGTACTTCCAGCCAAGGGCTTCGCGCTTGCGGACCTGTTTGAGCGTGTTCCCGACGCTTGCGTGAAATGTGAAGCTACGGTCGCCAACCCCGATGATCACGCACTGTTAGTGGTGCAAACCGATGAGGACGAGCGTGAGGTCGACGCCGCGCTGCGGTCGGAGTCGGACATCGCGACGGTTGAGTATTTCGGCGGTTGTGTCGATAGCTGGCGGTATCGGGTAACGTGGACGGGACACCCGCGCCAGCTCATCCAGCAGCTCGTTGCCGCGGATGTTTCGATTGTGACTGTGCAGGGACGGGGTGGTGAGTGGAGACTCCACCTGCTGGCTCCCGACCGGGAGGGGATTGCCAGAGCACACGATGTTATGGAAAATTTCGACTGTGGGGCTGATTGCCGGAGCATCTCAACAGTCAATAGTGAGCGGTCGGACTGCTTGGAACTGACCACCGAGCAGCGTGAGGCACTTGTGGTAGCATTCAATCAGGGCTACTATAACGTCCCGCGAGATGCTACAGCAAACGATATCGCGGACGAGCTTGGCATTTCTCATCAAGCACTCTCCGAACGCTTCCGGCGTGCGTACCATCAACTAGTCAAAACCGAGTTCGCCCTCGACGAGGAAAAACACCCGTAAGGTACAGAATTGCAAGCATGTCCAGACCAAAACCCGAGAACGTAGACGAGACGATCGAAGAATGTCGTAACTGCGGTGATTCAATGCTGACAGCATATCTCGAAGGTGGACTGTGTTCTCAGTGCTGAGAGTAGGTGTGGATTTCTCGCTGATGTTTCTCGCCGGTGATCTCGCAGTAGTGTTCAACAAACCAGACTAATAGAGGGGTTGCATTCGCCGGGCAAAGTCAGAGTATTAGCAAGGTACACAGTCAAATATGGGTAGAAGAGGTCTCTATGAGTGTCTGAAGTGCGAGTACCGGGCTTATAGCACTAGAGACGAGGCTCGTATCGACAGTTGCCGGCAGTGCGGAGGCGGCATGGAAAATATAAGTGTCCCAGCAAAAAGCTGGCTATCGGGTGAGTAGTTCAGGATCATGGCCGACCCATTCAGTGGTCAGGCGTCATCCGAGGACCAGTTCAGTCTCAGTGTTGTAGAGTTCGTCTGCCCCCACTGCCAGAAGGCTCCTGATGCGATAGAGGAGACGGGCAGTACGATCACACTGCAACCGTGTGAACACGTCTTTCATCGCTCTGACCTCGCTACAGTTGTCGAGCACCTCTGCGCTCTCGATGAGCTGATTCAGCACCATGACGCAGCCACAACTCCCTTTGAACGCCACGGGATCCGAGAAGAGATACATACTCTCGGGGTGGAACTCGATACTGCTATCGAACAATGCACGGCACACATGGACGCTGCAGAGCCTGTGTAGGGAGTGTACAGAAACCCACAGATCTAAAAGCGTTGTTCAGACAGTCAGTGTTTCGCTGCCAATTCGCCGCCACATTCCGGACATGTCTCAGTCTCGTTTTGACTTTCGTACCCACAGTTCAGGCAGATGAATATCTCATCACTCTCATGTGGGGTGGGTTGATCTTCGTGGCGGGTCACACACTACTAGAGGTGCTCGAATTGATTAAGCATGCTGGCCGGCACGCGTTGCTGTTTGTCTGCTCGGGATCTCAACTGCGATAGGATTCGTCGTTAGTCAACTTCAGAGATTTCATTGCTGGTCATAGCAAGGTGGACGAATAAGTGGAGAGCAATCCATCATGTGTATACATGTCCGAATCAGAGATGATGCCGGAAGACTCGGGCGCACCATATCTCGCGTTTAGTGCTCTCGGTTCCGTCGCGCTCGCACTGTGTACGAGTACTATGTCCGAGACAACCAGCAGCGAGGGATGTTCATCGGCTTGTGGCCGCCGACAATGATCGGGTTCGCAATCTATCTCAAGCAGCAGGAATCGAGTTAACCGCGTCTAAGTAATAGCTGTCACCGAGCGGTTCAAGCGGGGATGGTGACCCGCCGAACCGCTGCCAGTAGTTGAATGGCTCCCGGTGGTGTAGCGAGGTGGTTCGTCTCTGGATCTATTCGACGCTTCGTGCCTGTCGGTGCCACCGACATCGATGTTATGAGCCGACAGGCCATCCCTCTGTTTGCTATACTACAACACGGGCGTTGAGGCTGCACATGTAAGCTGCTTATGTTAGGTGGGGGCTGGTGAATCGTGACTGCACGATTGACCTCTACCGTGACGAGCGTGGCATGGTTCTGAGCTATGGAGTCGGAATTCGACGGTTGTTTCGCGTGAAGGCATTTGATTGTGCGGCTCCTTGATTCGCGCACCTGAGAGGGAGAATCCCTACGAGTGACCGTTCTCTGCCGAATGAGGCCCTTCCCGACTGTCCTGACTGTGCATCCGAGAATGTCGTTCCGACGCACCATGCAGACCGAGTACCGCTGTCTCGACTGTAACGCTGAGTTCACCGGGACGGGTGGCGGGTGGGCGTTCGAGTAACGGCCATGAGATTTACCCGCACACGCGACGAACAGTAATGCCGGTGAAACCCATGAGTGATAGACCCGACGCAACCGGCGATAGCCCCGAGGCCTACATGGACGAACACGCCATTCCATGTCCAACCTGCGAGTCACTGAACACCGTCCAAATCGCCGCACGCGGACTCCAATACCAGTGTCGGGATTGTAACAACGAATTCGCAAAAGAGGATAGGCCATTGGAATAACCCCTCCCCGAGAATCATGAGTGACATCTCCAACACACCCGTAGACGAGAGAACAGTCACGTGTCCGACCTGCGGCTCGGAGAATCTCGTCCGAATTGGCCCACACGGACCTGTCTATCAGTGTCAAGACTGCACCGAGGAATTCAAACTGAATCGGTGGCCGGCAGACGCCGAGGCGGAGAAGTTCCGATGAGCGACCCGCCGAGCGACGTCGTGGATGAGGACAACGAAATGGTCTGTCCTTTCTGTGGGTCTATAGATACCGAAATCGGGGCAGGCGACGGCCTCGATTATCGGTGTCACGATTGTGACGCAACGTTCGACCCGAGCAGCGGCCCTGTCAACGTCGAGTGACTGTCCTCTACTCGACGCTCTCGATTACCGCCGGCGGTCCCCGCTGAGAGAGGGATTCCACTTGGACGCGATTTCCTCAATAATCACCACTGGAGATTCGGTGGATCAGACGGTCGTGTGCCGCCTCAAGTCAATAGATGTTGAGTAAAGCGGATCCAAGTAGATATGAGTGGGCCGGACGCAAAATAGAGTGTGAGCGCCACGAAAGCACCCGGCTCACCGGTTCCGTTCAAGGTAGCAGTATGTAATGATCTGTTAGAATGCTCAGGGTGCAACTACCACTAAAGGGCGACGATTGGCGAAGAGAATGACGGAATATAGAGTGGTGTCTGGCGTAATCGAGAGCCGGCCGGTGTACACTGAGCGAAAGCAGCGGAAGCCGCGGAGTGTCTGAGGAGCCAAAAAGCCGATAATGGTTGCCCCCTATCCATCTGATAGGCAAAAACATGAGTGATACTACCGTTGGCGAGGACCCATCCGACATGGTCTGTCCATCCTGTGACGCAGAGAACATCGAACAGATCCAGTCAACACAACCTGTCTACAGGTGCCGTGCATGCGGGGCGGAATTCCATCCGGATGGCGAACTGGTCGACGAGGAGTGAACGGCCACAGAGAGCAGCGCAGACCATAGTTGCTGTTGCTTTCTGTCGAGCGTGTCATAGCAGCAGCTATCGGCTAGATCGATTTGTCAGGCACAACCACTGTCGAAGTTCAGATTAATGATCTCGGGTTCGGATTTCTTTAGACCCGTGATATTCTTTCTTCGATTCTGCTCGATTGATTCGGGGTTAGAACATGCCTGCGATGAACCCAATCCCCATGCCGACGAGGATCACTGCCGTGATCGTCGGCAGATATTCGGTATAGCGTTCGAGTCGGTCTTCATAGCGCTCGTAACCGGCCACGAGTACGAGCGTGATCCCGACGAGTGAGATGATGACGGAGGTCGCGTAGAGGAGCATGAGTTCGAGGCAGTACGTCGACCCCGTACAAATCGCGATGATGTCGAATTCCTCGTTGTGAGCAAATCCGAGTGCGAATGCAAGCGCAGCCATTCCGTACAGCCCTCGATCCGTCTCCTCGGGAGGGCTGTGCGAGTGTGAATGGTCGGGATCACCTACGAACGGAAGCGCCTGACGGAGCCGAGCGAACTTGCCTGTGCTTTCGTCGGTGGTGTGTGCATGGCTGTGGTCGTGAGAACGGCCGTGATTGTGGTCGTCTTGGTACTGAATATCCTCGTCGGGATCGTGGTCGTGTTCCTCGGCGCTGTGTTCGTGGCCGTTGAAATACTGCCAGATTCCGAGCGCGATCAGCATCGTGCCTGCTATGTAGTGCATCCAGCTGATCTGCGTCAGATCGAAATACGAGAGCGCAAAGAAGTAGACAAGCACCATCGCGATGCTGCTGATCAGGTGACCGACACCGAGGATGAGACTCGATGCGGCACCGTAAAACCACTTGTTCGGCTTGTCGAGTGCGTAACTCGCGGCGATTGCCCAGCCGTGACCCGGTGCAAGTCCGTGAACGAGACCGAGAGCGCTTGCGCCGAGTGCAAGCCCTACTACCCCGTTTGCCATACAGATACTACCGACACATCAGAGGTCGGCTAGCTAGATTCGTCATGCACAGCCATCTGCAAAATTTAGACTATCGGTGTAGATTTCGAACCAAGTCGTGCATGAGCAATCTACCTACCTGACTTCAGAAGGAACGAGAAGTGCGGTGAATCAGAACAGCCCCTGTCACAGTCCCCTAGCACGGCAGTGATGAAATCGGATATCGATACCCAAATCCACGAGAATGTGGTCTGGGAGTAACACATGTTCAGTGACATCCAGAAGATCATGGTCGTGTCAAAGTAGAAGTGGCCGGGAATCGAAAGGAGAGGTAGATGCCCCACATCCGATTGAAGTTCAAACTCCCGGGGGGGCGTGTTCGAGTTTTCAACCGATCATCCTGACCAGGAGTTCCGGATACTCGCTGCCTTCCCCATGGATGATGAACTCTTCGTCGCGTTTGAGGCACCAACGGAGAATCAGCAGGCCGTCCTTCGCTATTTCGATGAAGCTCCGCTCACCTATGACGTGCTCCACACCGGCGAACAGTCCGTTCTGCTCCAGTATGAGATGCCGGTCATTCCACCACCAATTCACGCAGTCTTGGCCTCCGGAAACCTCGTGCAATTTCCGCTCACCCTCCGAGATGGATGGATAACGTTTGACCTGACGACCTCACACGAGCGGCTATCGAGGCTCAAAGCCGAGTTCGAGGACGCTGGCTTCACGTATGAGGTCGTCTCAGTCACACAATCGACCCAGCCGACCGATCTATTGACCGACCGCCAACGCCGATTCATGATCGAAGCCCTCCAGCGCGGCTACTACGACAGCCCACGCGAGTGTTCGCTCACCGATCTTGCGGCCGGACTTGATGTTGGCAAATCGACGGTGAGTAGGGTGCTCCACAACGCCGAAGAGAAGATCATCAAGAAGTTCTTCGCAGAGCCAATCGAGTAGATCGATGGTTGAACAGGGACCAACCACAGCTCACAACAGAGGACGCCAGGGTCTGGTTACGCTGTTCATTCCCCCGAAGCGACCGGCTCGGAACACGGTTCCCCGCTCGTAGCTTATGTAACTGGCTGGTGAATGGAACATGTTGCAGTGAACATCCATCACCCGTGCTCCCGTACGTGGATATATGGGTGCGAGACTAGAGCCGATAGAGAAGCCCGGTGGACTCAAAATGCGGGTAGTCTACTGGATGATGCGACGGAAGTTCGGCAAGGTAATGACCCCGTTGAAGGTCGTGACCGCGCGCATTCCGGGGTCTCTAGGACTTAACCGCAAGTTCCAGAAGTTCCATGCGAATGGGATTCAGCTTGAACCTGAACTCAAGCTCATGGTGGGGACGCTCACCTCGGAGATCAACGGATGCGGCTTTTGTGTGGATCTTGCGCAGTCGGAGGCAGTCCGCGAGAACCTCGGGATAGAGAAGATGAACGCGCTCGTAGAGTATCAGACGAGCCCGCTCTTTTCTGGTCGGGAGCGCGCGGCGCTAGCGTATGCGGAGGAAGTCACGCGCCACAAGAACGTCTCCGACGCCACGTTCGAAGAGCTCCGCAAGCATTTCACCGATCGGGAGATCGTCGAAATTACGTGGGTGAATGCATTCCAAAACTACACGAACCTCGTTAATATTCCGCTCGAAATCGAATCCGATGGTTTGTGCGCGATCGCTCAGTCGGAGACAGGGATGGACCATGATGAACGAACGCCCGTGCAAAACGTACAGGAATAAATCATGGCACTCACCATGTCCTCCGCCTACATCGGTGCCAGTATTCTGACTATCGTCGCTGTCGGTATCTCGGCGGCAGGCTTCTTTCGCCCACCTGAGGCCATCCTCGAATCCATGGCCAAGGTAGACGTGGAGGAATCGTGGCTGCCCATGCTGGGCATCCTGAAAGCGACGGGCGCACTCGGTCTACTGATCGGCATCGGCGTACCAATACCATCGGTTGGGACGGCCGCCGCAGTCGGCCTCGTTGTGTACTTTGTCGGTGCCGCCATCGTCCACTTGCGCGCTGGCGATTACTCAGTCAGTGGGCAGCACGTGTACCTTCTGCTGGCCGTGGCCACACTGATATTGGACGTGGTCTCGTGAACCGCCCCTAGAAGAGGTCGTCAATGACGTCTGAAGTCAGGCAGGTGGATTTCTCATGCACAGGCGTCTGTGAAGTTTGTATTATTGGCATGACTCAACACGTACTGCGCATGAGAGAAGTAGCTGCTCGACCTCAGTCAGGAGAGGAACGTCCCTGCCGGAGGGCTGACGGCACGCGGCGACGGGAAATGGGTTGCCCTCGTACGGGTCGCTACTCGACAACCGTCACGTCGAACTTCCCGCGCCAGCGGTATCGCCGACCGCTCCAGACGAACGTTCGGCGGGCAAGCGCGTACAAAATGAGGGGCACGAACACGAATACCGCCGGATAGGCCAGCATGGCCGTCCACCGGCGGACGCCTAGCACCTCGTTGACTGCGAGGTGCAGCACCGTCAGGACTGCCGCCGTATAGAGCGGGGTCAGGACCGCACCGGTAAGGACGAGTAACGAGACGAGACTTATCCCGGCGACGGTACCGGGGAAATGCCACCGGAGAATCTGCGTCCATCGGACTGGGCGCTCGATCGCCTCGCGGATGGTCCCCCCCCCCAATGGGGACGATGCGCGTCCGGCCGACTGTCGTTACTTGGAGGTACTCCATGAGGAGTCCGTCGTCGCTGATGGTCCGCCGAAGGTCATCGAGAAACGCGGCCTCGTCGATGTCGTCTCGCTCGAACATGACCGCACCGCCCCATATCTGATTACCGAGGTAGAGACCCAGCGAGCCAGCCGAGGCGTACAGCGGTTCGAGAACCACCGACAGGGAGTCCTGCCCGACGAAGTACGGCACCTCCGACACCGGCCCGTGATCCGCATAATCCGCGCTGAAGGTCGCCAGCCAGTCCGGGGGATGGTGGAAGTCGTCGTCCGTCCAGACGAGGCGGTCGTGGCGCGCGGCCTCCATCCCGGCGACGATGGCGTTGGCCTTCCCCGAACAACCCTCCGGCTCACCAGCGTCGACGATCCGAACACCTTCGGGGTGATCTTCCCACCCGGCGATGGGGTCGTCTTCACGGTCGTGGATGAGCAACAGCTCGTCGCTGTCCCCGAGTTGGGCGGCCAGCTCCGCGCATGCGTCTGTCCACCTCGTCGTCGGCAGGAGGACGCTCGTCGGCGGCCGGTCAGACATGGCAGTTACCCCTTCCGGGGGTGATGAGCGCACTCCCGGCGATCCATGGACGCTTATGATTAACGGGTTTAGGGTGTGTCTCTTGCGCGTCCACAGGAGTTCGGTACCAGATCGCTTGTGTCATTATTCTGAGTTTCTGATGACCCCTGCCGTCATTCTTCGCCAGAGGGACGGAAACCGTCGGGTAAGCGATAGACCGATTCTCGTTGTCCTATCGGGCGTGATCACCGGCTGGGTCGAATGGATCTTGGTGACCAGTTTGCGGCCGATCTCTTCGGCTTCGACCGTCATCCATTCTGGGTACTCGATATCGGCGGTCATCTGCGTGTTTGTGGATGGCGGAATCATCAACGTGCAGGAGACATCGGTATGTCGGAGTTCGAGCTGAAGTGAGCGGACGAATGCCTTGATTGCACCTTTGGTCGCGGAATACCCGGACAGACCAGGGTGCCCGGTGTCCGCTGTTCCAGAACCCATGTTGTGGATAATACCGGTCCCCTGCTCCAGCATGTGCGGGAGGACCGCCCGAATCAGTCGCTGATAGCCGAAGAAGTTGACCTCGAACTCACGACGCGTGTCAGCCGGTGAGCGCTCCTGAAATGAAGCGACTCGGGCGACCCCTGCATTGTTGACGAGGATATCGATTCGACCCCACTGGTCGATGATTTTGCTCACCGTCGTGTCCACGTCATCGGTGTCAGCGACATCGCACTTGTAGTATCGAACTTGGCTGGGATAATCGTCTCGAACGTCACGAACGTTGTCGCCAGTAATATCGAGTGCGGCAATCCGAAGATCTTCTTCGGTCAAGGCTGTCAACATGTGGTAACCGATTCCCTTGTTCGCGCCAGTAAGGACGATGACCTTCTCGTCGTTCGACGTAGTCATGCTCTTGGTAGTACCCGATCGGCGATGGGATAAAACGATCGCTGGTATCCACGTACTGGATACGTCTGCTGTCTGTAGCGGTTCACACAATTCTGAAATCAATCAGTATATCGACTGAAGCAACCTACAGGAGTCTCGTCTTCACGACGGCAGGAGCGATTGAAGAACGGAGACCAATGACGGATATCGAAACGGCAGGGATAAGTTTGACCATCTGTTGAATGTTCGACGTCCCCACGAGGATGATGTTCACGATCGGCAGCCCGCCGATGAGTGCCGAGAGGATTCGCTCGCCTGATCCCGGCGTTGGGACCGAAGCCCAATGTCTCTGCGATTGTCTTTACGAGATCCATCAGTTAACCCTCCTCGCTCGGGGACGATGAGCGCGCTGCCGGCGATCCATGGACGCTTATATGTACGAC
Source organism: Halococcus sediminicola (assembly GCF_000755245.1). Lineage (NCBI taxonomy): Archaea > Methanobacteriati > Methanobacteriota > Halobacteria > Halobacteriales > Halococcaceae > Halococcus > Halococcus sediminicola. Next base: position 36,665 of record NZ_BBMP01000027.1, read on the forward strand.
TTTTGCAGCGACACCCCATCGTTGGCGCATGCGCTACGTCACGGTCGTGGCCTATCCCGACGATGGGGGCTCAACCGGCTCGACCGGCGGGTCAACGAGCTCAGCCTGGAGTACCGGGCATCCACCGCATGGAACTCCTCGACAACGATACCGTCGCGATGTTCGCCAAGGGCCGCGGCAATGTCGAGGCGTTCTGTCAAGTGCTGTCGGAGTTGGAGGAAGTGTTAGAATTCTCGGTCACCGGCGACGATGCCGGATTCTTCTCCTACACGCGGTATGCGGCGGACGATCTGACACGGATGCTCATGCAGGATCGGCGCGAGTCGTCGTATCTGATCAGAGGTTGGCTAGTTTGATTCGTCATACACAGGCATCTGTGTAATTTAGAATCGGAGATGTTTTCAACCATATCTGTGCATGAGAAAACCATCCGCCAAACTTTAGCGACAGCGTGGCAAAATAACTCTTGAGTTACCAAAACGGATTTCAGGGAATCGTTATTATCACTCTGTCCATTGCTTAGCTGAAGTCAGGCAGATGGTTTCTTCATGCACGATGGGTGCTAGAATCAATTGACATCCTAAATTTCATACAGGGCTATACATGACGAATCGACCTAGCCGAGTTTAGACCCAATAGGCCGATTCCTACTCCCGTAAGATTAAGGTAATACAACGAGTATTACTGAGTATGGGCAAATCTACACGTGTCACGGAGAAGGGACAGACAACGATCCCAAAGAACCTTCGCGAAAAATACGACTTAGAGCCCGGTGACGAGGTCGTCTGGGCGGATACAGATGAGGGTATCGTCGTAAAAAAGCGTACTCGCACCAGTGGGCGTGGGATGCTCGTGCCCAACGATACCTCCGAGGGGAAGCGTGAGGAAATTGCCGAGGAGTTGGAGCACCGCGTCCGCAAGCGCCGAGATCACAACTACGAGGAAGCCTGAATGTCGACGTACACTGCCGACGCCGTCTCCCTCCTTGTCTACCTCGTTGATGCGCTCCCAGGAAAGGCTGACCAGATCTTCGCCGAAGCCGAAGCCGCGAAAACGGTCATCCAGGCACCGAGCACGGCGCTCGCTGAAGTGCTGTACTCGGTTTCCCGCGACAAGACATCCGAGGCATTACCCTTACAGGAACGCCAGAGGATGCTCGAGAGGCGCTGGTTGGAAACGGACCTATCGCTGTTGCACCAGTCAACGACGCGGAACTGGTTGAGTACGCGCAGGTGGTGGACGAGTTCAGCATCCACGACGCCCTGACCGTCAGTAGTCACCGATCACAGGACACGGACGCGATCATCACTACAGACGGTGTTATCCGCGGCGCTGGCTACGAGACCGTTTGGAACTGATATCAGCGACACAACGGATCGCAAACCGTTTTTCACCCCACTCATCGAAGATGGCCACGTGTACGTTCGGCTGCACTAGTAGGTCACGTCCGTTATTAGTCGTCGAACCCAGTTCCAGACCGCTCCATGCATTGAGAGTACTGGTTTCAACTTCTACGCGTCGATTATGTAATTGGGATTTGGAAGACAGCGACACTCAATCGCTCAAAGACATTCAGCTAATAAGTCCGTTTACGTATTCAATACACCGATCGCTGGCTATTACGCCTCCGTAAATGATCGCTCCAAGTCCGAGAACAATCACGATCAGTACTAGCCAATGTGGCACTGGTGTAGATTTTGCATAACAAGATAGGGGTACGATCGGACGCAAAACGCTCGTTACATGGGTCAGCAGGAAAGTGAACTCGATCATCACTCAGGCCTCACCCGGTTTTTCTTTCTGAGGTCTCGATGCGGTCCTGTATATATAATAACCAGCACCGATGAACAGAAGGCTGACCACTGTCCAGTGTATGTTATACTGTCCTCCGATTCCCAATGGTCGTCCTGCACCTGAGAAAGGCTGATGAATACCCAGAATGGCATGGTCAACGATTGCATCATACAAATCAAAACCCCCTAATCCGATGATTCCCGCGCCAGCTAAAGGACGTACAGCCAACTGATGTGTGTGACGGCGCTCGGACTGCCAGAGAAGCCCACCACCAATACACATAATAACCAGCATAGCAATAGAGAACACTCCATCGGCCACGATGTTCGTCTGTAGTCCCTCCAGTGTATACATTGGATAGATCCCGGAAAGTAGATGATGCCATTGGAAAACGAGATGAAGCACAAGCACATCGATCAACCCACTGAAACCGAATCCAAGTATACCCGCTGCAAGGAGTGCTCGCCGCGTCACCCCTCCAATTGATTGCTGTTGACTTACGGTGTTGCTTTCGCGTTTCATCCCACTCAAAGGTATTCCGTGACAGAATTAAACACCAAGTCTGCATGTACAAGCAATCGGATTAACTCATTGGCTACTAATCATACTAGTAATTCGGACGATCAGATCATGAAACGACGTACATTTCTGCACGCTGGATTAGGAACCCTCACAGCAGGAGCGGCCATTTCTGCTGGTTACATTGGTGCCTCAGGTACACCAGTCGCCTGTGAACCGCCTCTGCCGGAAAACCGTCCTGATACAGTGTATTACCCTTCACATATACAGGGGATGAAGTCAATTGGCGTAAGCCGCCCAGGAAAAAAAGGTGAAACAACTACTCGACCCAAATACAAATGCGCTCTTCTGTACAGTTCTCCTCATCGTTTTTGGACCGTAACAGGAAACGAGCGGGAAAAAGTGAGCGTTAAAAAGACCGACTCAATTCATCTGATGGTTGCTGTCTGGTATGTGCGAACAGGAACCCCTCTCTCAGACACTAACCCTACTGTACATATTAGCAGAGATGGCGAAGCCAAAGAGACGGTCACTCTCTGGCCAATGCTTTCGCAAAATATGGGTTTTCATGCAGGCGATAACATTCCACTTTCTGGGGAGGGCCAATACTCGATTACTGTAGATGTTACACCGCCACAAAAGAATGCAACCGCACCCCACAAACCCAATTTTGGTAACAAACGGCGTTTCGATTTCGAATTTGTATACAGAACACGAAAATTAAGCGAGATCGCCTCCACAGGCCCGAAATCAAAATCAATCCAACCAGGAGCAGCCAACCCAACGAAAATGAATCACGTGCCGATCACATATGCCCCGAAATGGCAGAACTTACCTGGTAAAGTTGTACATGACTTTACTACGGGAGATGCGGCATTCGTCGTTTCGCTTTTAGAAAACAAACAGGGCAAAGGTGAGAGTACATATCTCGCAGTATCGGCTCGAACACCCTACAATCGGTATGTACTACCTGGCATGTCCCTCACCGCTCAAGGCATACGGGACGGCAACGTATTATTCAACGAATCACTTTCGACGACGGTATCCCCAAATCTCAGTTACCACTACGGGAGGAATATAAAAGAAATTAAATCTGAGGACACGATAGAAATCACGATCGATGCTCCTCCCCAAATTGCTCGTCACGAAGGTTATGAAACAGCCTTCTTCAATATGCAGCCAGAGAGATTTGTTGTTTAAGGATGTCACTTAAGATTAGATAACTGGACAATCATTTCGTATTGGAAACAGATGCTATTGACTCATTTCAATTGGGCGTTCACGAAGAACGATCTCGCTAGGTACAGTCTCAGTAGTTCACACCTCAGGCGGTGGCGCAGAATGGTTCTCATAGGGTGATGGTTGGACTGGCGATATCGTTGTCTCGTTCGTGATTCGTGAGTGCAACAGCGAGCCGAAGACACAACGCCAAGAAGACGTGAGATTCGACTCTGACTCGGCCTCGGGACCCCACGGGTCCGAGGCCGAGGTCCTTGCAGACACCAATCGCTGTCTCGATCCGCGACCGCTTCCGGTAGGCCTCCTCTAATCGCTCCTCTGTAACTGCAATCGTATCCTCAACACGGTATTCGATATCGGGCGGATCAGTAGCGTTGGTTGTACGGGACAACCGGCACGACCCCTGCTCCAGCAGGCGGTCGTGCCAGTCGAGCATATCGAATTCCGCATCACCCAGCATCCAGATCGGTTTCTTGACGGCGAGCGCGTCACTGGTGACGCGCATGCCCGTCTCCTGATCGACCTTCTTCGCGGGTGTGAACGTGGCTGCGACTGGAATGTTATGGGCGGCGGTCACTAGACAGCAGCCGTATCCGTAGGAGCGTGTCATAGAATCCGTCTCATGCCGTGAGAATTTCGCGGCCCGGGTTGTCTCCTCGTTCGTCGTTGGTGATTATGACGACCACTCGGAGACACAACGCGAGGAATACCTGCGCCCGTGCATGGACGCGGCCTCGAGCACGAACAGGCCCGAGGCCGCAGTTCTTGACCGCATCATTCGTTCGTTCAACCTGTGTCCAGCGGTTGTACGTCTCGTCTAAGATCGAGCGCTTGAGTTGAACGTCCTCGCTGTGCTTTTCGATACGGTCTTCGACCCTGTACTCGATATCGATCGCCCGGACGCAGTCGGGGCACGGATAGCCACGCGACCCGATGGCCGTCGGGCCGGCGCACCCGCGAACGCCGTGAGCGCACCCGTGCTCACGGGCATGCCGGGCCACCTCCGCAACGAGAGCGGTCGACCGCTGCTCGCCGTCGAACAGAACGGCGAGACACGCGCGAATGGCGTGTTTGCAGACGAGTCGCTCGCCTCGAAACTCGTAGTCACGGCACTCGCACGCGCCGGACTCAAGCTCGACGCGGTAGGTCTCGCCGTCGTGGCTGACGTCGGCGATACCCGGCGCGGCGAACTGGACGTTCATGCGCTCGGTCGTCGCGCGCACGAACCGCCCGCTCTCGATTGTTCGTTGACCAATACCACTTTCTGCTGTCGTCGTTTGGGTCGACATGGCTGTTGCGTTCATGAGACAGCCGGCGTCGGATGTTACAAGCACCCGGCGCGTTCTCCGAAGAACACACCCGAGGACGCCGTCTGTTTCTGCCTATTGCTATACTCCCAAAGGAGATGAAGGTTCCCTTTGGGACCACCCCAATAGGCTTATCACCGCCGTCAGTGTAGGAGAGGCATGACTCGACCGGAGAGGAAGCGCAACCAGCAGGGGCGGTACGTCGAGACGGTGACGCCCGAGCGCGTGCTCGCCGTGCTCGCCGACGCCGACGACCCGTTCATGGCGACCGGGGACGTCGCCGACGCGCTCGATTGTAGCCCCGAGGCGGCGCGCCTGAAACTCACTGAGTTAGCCGACCGTGGCGATGTTGAGCGCCGTAATGTCCGCGGCGCAGTCGTTGTCTGGTGGCCCGCCAGTAGCGAGCCAGACGATGGACAGGACCAAGAGGTGACAGCATGAGCGCCGAGACTGACCGACGACCCAACGGTGACCGCCAGCGGATAACGCTCACCGAGGAGGAGGACGGACGATGGACCGCTCACGATGATAGCCGCGGGCTGACTGCTATCGGCGATACCCGTCATGACGCGCTCGACGCGCTCGATGAAGTTATCGACGCCGTCGAGGGTGATGGTGGCCGTCCGCCGACCGACGAGGAACTTCGAGAGGTCGGAATCGACCCAGAGGAGAACCGCCGTCGCGGTGAGGGCGAGGGCGAGCTCCCCGACGTGCTCAAATGAAGCGCACCCGCGCACGCACGCGCTCTCGCCAGAACTACTCCCCGGCGGAGAGTTGGTGAGAGTACGAATGGTTACACGGGATTTCAGCGGCTTCGAGGTCGCAAAAGTGCTTGCCAACAGCGGGAACTTCGACTGGGTACGGACGACCGGCGACCACGCGATTCTGAAATGGAGCGCGCCGGCGGACCACGATACGCCCGACCGAACGGTGAGCGTCCCGCTCCATGACCGAGTGCCGACGGGGACGCTCCGTTCTATCGGCGATGACGCTGGGATGAACGACTTCGATGAGTTCTGCCGGTGGATTGACCGCAACCGATAACCGACGACCACACGGCCGCCGAGCAGGCGGTCATCGACGAGATAGCCGACGAACGCGGCGAGGAGTGGACCGAGGAGAACGCGACACTCATCATCACGCAGGCGGAACTCGCGGGCGAGCTGTAATCGACAGTCCTGCGTAGCTTGATCGTGCCCTCTTACCTACCAAGATGCCCCTGTCAGCGACCAAGTGATTGTTGACAGGGATAATCGAGATGTTCTCGCTGATCAGTTTCTGAGTGTGACCTCAGCTAACGTTGTAAACCCAGTGAGGGTGAGGTCTGACTCATTCTGCGCTTCGTTGGGTGTCGGACGAGTCCTCCGGAGGTCCTTGAATTCCGCTAGTGGGGCTGTTATTTTGGTATTGATCTGCCAGTCGTCAGGCACGGTGATGTCGATCTCGGCAAAGACTGTTCGTACATTCAGCACTACCGGCGGCGTTGCCACCTCCGACCCTCGCAAATCGAGATCAGTTGTTGCGAGCACGGTTGTCAGCGTACCACCCTCAAATTGAGACGATGTGATCCGACGAATGTACCCACCCAGGATCACTTGATGACTGAGTTTCATGATGTGATTTGAAGGGAAGAGCTAGGAAGTATAGTTTGTGGCTCACAGCATCACAGATTGGGTTTGAATCCATCTTAATTGCTCTCGGTGGCTCGGAAATCGCCTCGGTGCAGGCAGGATAAGCTATGAGACCACGACCAAAGTCAGACTGTTAAATGGAGCCGAGCGCACAGGAGGGAACACTTCAAGGTGCCGTAATATGGCGGATTGAAGATGGCAAGGGTCGATACACTGATGCGAGCGGACTAGTGGTGTCCACATTTGCCTTTGAACCGGATGTACCAACCTCCCGTGAGCTTCAGATCATCCGACTATTTCTGTCTTAGAGAAAAACATAATACAAATGAACGAAGAATTAGAACTCGTTATACGTGTAGCTTTGATAGGAGTCGGTGCCACTGTCATAATGGACATCTGGGCTTTGTTTCTAAAACATGCTTTTGGAATTTCATCACTAGATAACAGAATGGTTGGCCGTTGGTTTGGTCACTTCTCACACGGGAGCTTCATGCACAACAACATTAGAGAGTCCTCTCCTATTCCTGGCGAGCGCATTATCGGATGGAGCGCTCACTATGTAATCGGTATTACTTGGGCAGGTATCTTACTAGCGATATGGGGGCTGGACTGGGCACGTCATCCAACCTTGCTACCAGCATTGATTGTCGGTCTCGCCACTTTGGTCGCCCCCTTCCTCATAATGCAGCCAGGAATGGGTATTGGCATCGCCGCTTCGAAAACCCCGAATCCGAACGTTGCTCGCCTAAAAAGCATTGCCGCCCACACAGTCTATGGTATCGGTCTGTATAGTTCCGCCTTGCTATCGGCGCTACTGATCCAACCGTAGCCTCGATGATCGTATATTTCTAGCAATAGCGGCTAGACTCAGTACCTCACAAAGCGGGTTAGGTAAACGGGCTGCTTGGTCGGTTGATGCGACCGGACCAAGCAGCCAACGAACTCACAGAAGAGCAGGTGCTTAACTTCCTCGTCAACACCCTTGACGAGGAGATCGATATCGACCTACCATTTTTCCGAACGAAGCATTGCGAATACGACGACACAGAATCCAGCGGTGCGTTTTCTGTACGTGCTGATCAGCTTCCTTCTCCAGAATGCGTGGCGGTATCTGCACTGGGAGTACGTGGCGTCGCCGCGCCGAGGCGCGCGACGCCTCTGGCCGTGGCGATTCGACGAGTTCCTCGGAATGGTACGTCGAGCAGTGGAGACGGCGCTCGCGGTGCATCGCGCCGTCCCCGCAAACAAGCCACCAGACGACCGCTTCAGACGCTAATCCACCGACCGGGAAGCCCGCCCGGCGAGTGGCAACACCGTCGCGTCGGCGGCGTTCCGCCGCCGACTGCGACAGGCACGATACTCTCGGTGTCGAACCGCTTTCCTTAGCAGTTGCTCGGTACCGATCTCACATCTCAAAACCAGTCAGCTGGCGAGCTTTGTGAGGTACTGAGACTTCATTACAGAGCCTGGACGGTTACTTTTCGGCCGTCAGACTTCTTGCAAGCAACGATGTAAACACCTCTTATACGGACTTATAGTGTCCTTCGTTGGGCGCTGTCTAGTTACTTGACTTCGCACGTTTGCTGACTGACAGCAAACTCAGAGGAGCGATGCCGCTAAGCGGATCGCCTGCGTACGGAGAATTGGGCGTCTCAGGACATGGTAGCGGTTCACTTGGCTTGCATGGAAGGTGCGCGTCCTGCCCTCAGGCAGGAACCACCAGACGTGGATGCTGGCCCTGGCGTGTCCTGTGACGCCCTTCTCTACCGGTAAGAACACACTTCAGCCGCATTACTCTCACGGCAGAATCACTCGCTTATCGCTAATCTGTCGGATTCACAACGTGCGAAGTCAAGTAACTAGACAGTGCCAGCATACCATTCCTATCAGTTACTGCGGGTTTCAACAGAGTCAGTATTGTGAAAATCTGTGTACAGAACAAGCTGGGCTCAAGGTAGCGGTTCGAAAATACGTCAGTCAACGGAGGAAACCAAACACCGACAAAGCACGTCGATGAACGGTCAGCGTTCGGGCATTTCCTCTATTCGAGGAACACCATCCACGGTGATTGTCTCCCCGACGATGTGCGACGAGGCGGGACTGGCGAGAAGCTGTGCGATATCGGCGATCTCTATTGGGAGAGCGATCCAGCGTTCGACGTCGTTACGGTCGATATCGGCCGCGGAGATTCCCAATCCCGATTCGATAGCTGGCGTCGCGACGAATCCTGGTGCGATGCAGTTAACCCGGACATCGTCGCCCGCCCACTCGTAAGCGAGCGTCGTCGTGAGATTGATTACGGCTGCCTTTGCGGCGCTGTAGTGGCTCAGATGCGGCGTTCCCCGCTGACTTGCGGCGCTAGAGAGACCGATATTGATTACTGTTCCACCGCCCTCCTTGAGGTACTTGCCAGCGGCCTGTGTACAGTGATACGTTCCGTGGAGATTGACATCGATGACCGTCTTCCACTCGTCTTCTGAGATGACATCGAAGTCGGTCATGAACCTCGTGCCGGCATTGTTTACCAGCACATCTACGGTACCGAATTCTTCAACAGTTGCGGTGACGAGGGCCTCCACCGCTTCGCGGTCGGTCACGTCACATTCGACAGCGAGTGCTGTGCCGCCTGATTCCTCGATTCGCTTGGCGACGGCATCGACGTTCTTCTGGTCGCGAGAGCAGATCACGACGTTGGCTCCATCAGCGGCGAATCGCTCGGCGATTATTTCCCCGATTCCACTTGAGGCCCCCGTTACGATTGCAGTGGTTCCTTCGAGACTGGATGGGGAACTCGTTGTAGTCTCTCGATTAAGATGGTCACGAGTTTCGTCTTGCGGTTTCATTTTGGGTACTTGTGATAGTCGGGGAACTATCGTAGCCTCATCCAGAAACCGGTTTCCGTGTTTAAATACTACCGAAGCAGATACCAGCACGAGATGGCTCATCTACGACTGAAGCTTAACGCGGCGGCAGCGGAGGACTGGTTGGCCGATCTCTCAACCACACTTCCAGAGACGACGTTCAACGTATCAGCGACGATTCCAATGGATGAAGGCTTGCTCGGAATTGTCGAAGTACGGACGCTGGACAGCAAGACACTCGTGAGCTATCTTGAAGAAGTATCGGAGATGACCTCGTTCGAAGTGCTCCATGAGGATGATCAGATGGTGGTATTTCAGTTTAAGAGCCGGATGACGGAGTCGTACAGCGTACTGTTAGCGTCTGGAACTGTTCCACAGTATCCCGTCAGCCTTCAAAACGGGTGGTATTCTGCCCAGTTGACGGCTTCACAGGAGCGGCTGTCGGAGTATTTGGATAGATTATCAGTAGTTGAGATTCCGTATGAGATTGTATCGCTGACTCACTCGTATGATCCGAGTGAGGTCCTTACGGAGCGCCAGTGGCAGGTCATCACCGAAGCAGTCGAACGCGGGTACTACGAGCCTTCTCGACGCTGCACGCTCGCCGAGTTAGCAGATGTATTTGACATCAATAAATCATCGGCAAGTAAATTGCTTCAACGGGCCGAAAACAGGATCGTCAAGGCATTCGTCGCTGAAGCGACTCCTTAGCTTGGACGTGCTCTCTTGGCGAGCTACCGCAGATGATGCCTACTATTCAAGCGTATTTCTTCCCAGATTATCGGCCGAAGTTGACCTTCACACATCATGATCTGAATAATCTTCTCCTCTATTCACCGAAGACATCCCCCAATCGCCCCTCATGAGAGGTCGAGCTCGGTTGCCAGTCACGTTGCGTTGCACGCTGCAGAATGATATATTGGGATTAGCAATGGAATCCATACTCTGTTTTGTGTGCTCTCCGACCGCTGTCAGAAATGCCGTGCAAGATACAGAGGCTGTATTCATCAAGACCATTCTTTGTAGATTTCCGATGGATAAACACGGTCGCCCCTTTGCGATTTGATTATCACGCCCGTCTTGCTGTGCTTTGGAGGACTATTTAACTATAGGGTTAAATAGTAGGGCCACATATACTCAACCGGATGGTTGAACAGGAGCCAGACGACCTAAAGCTCGACGCGGTCTTCCAGGCGCTCTCTCACCCGATACGGCGGGCAATCCTCGAACAGTTGACCGACGGTCCAGAGAGTGTGGGCAACTTGGCCGAACCTCACGACGTTTCCCTGCCGGCTGTATCCAAGCACCTGCGCGTGCTAGAGGACGCTGGGTTACTCAACGTCGAGAAGGATGGTCTTGTTCGCCGCTGCCACCTTGATGCCGTACCGCTTTCTGCGGCGTTCGGGTGGTTGACTCAGTACCGCGTTTTCTGGGAAGACCGGTTAGCGGCACTGGCCGACCATCTGGAGAACGAAAACCAATGACAGACAACCCCCACGAAGGGAATTCGCCAGCGAAAGAGAACATGAGAAACGAAGAGCGAAGCATTACCGCAAGTCGCGTGATCAAAGCGTCACCCGAACGAGTTTACGAGGCATTTCTCACTCCTGGCGACATGGCGGTGTGGGCGCCTCCGGAAGGGTTCCGCGCTGATGTCCAGGAGGTCGAATCCGAAGAAGGCGGGTCCTTCAGAATCGAGAACATTGGAGAAGAAGGGATGGAACAATACTCTCATACGTTCGAAGGCACCTACCAGGAGCTGAAACGCGGCGAGAAGATAGTTTGGACCGAAGAATCAGAAGAAGATAATGACCGTAGTACTGTCACGGTCACCTTGGATACAGTTCCTGATGGGACCAAGGTGACCCTCCGCTTAGAAGGCATCCCCGAGGATATTGCCGATGAATACGGGGTCGCGGAGGCCTGGGAAGGTACCCTCGAAAAACTCGCCGATCAGGTGGAGGAATGACCATGCCAAGTAACGATGAATCATCAAAACCAAAGGACGTTGATTCGTACATCGCTAATTCCGCGAGGGAGGCCCGTCCGACACTTGAAGAATTCCGCGAAATAATCAAATCGACTGTTCCAGAGGCAGAGGAAGGAATAAAATACAACATTCCGTTCTATGAATTTCACGGAACTCACGTTGGGTTTACCGCATTCAAGAACCACGCTACCGTTGGCATTGGTGCAGACGCACTTCAGAGTGAAGACCGCAAAATGCTCGAAGAGAAAGGCTACAAAACCGGAAAAGAGACCATCCAAATCAAATACGACCAAGCGGTGCCGACCACGGAGATACAGCAACTTCTGGAAGCGAAAGCAGAAGAGGCCAAAAAGGCGCAGTAATCGAGGCTTCACGGTTTGAGGGGGCAGTGCTCGCAACTCATTACGGGAACGGGCGTAGTTGTTCTTTAGCTTGAATACGGATTAGTGATGCATTCGCGCTTGTATTCAGCAGCGTTTTCCGAACTGCCGAGTTGCTGCCGAGTGGCGCGGGGCGCAGAGGGTGTATCTCGAACCTGGCCTCTGTTGCTATCTCTTGTTTTTTAGCTATTGAGTTGACCTCTGTCGTTCAATCATCCCCAGGAGTATCCAAGAGATGACGGACTCGTCGTTCTGGTTGAAGCCGGTAAGCTTCGCATGGATATGTCCCACCCCAGAACCACCCTCTGAAGAGTGTTTATCAATGATTTCCATCTGGAGGGACAGCGTGTCTCCTGGTCTGACCGGTTTGTGCCACCGGAGTTCATTGACGCCGCGCCCGCCCGCACTAGCCATGTCTGTGATAATCCCATCGACAAGCATCCGCTGGCAAACCGCTGCTGTATGCCATCCACTTGCAATGAGTTCCCCAAAGATAGAATCCTGTGCTGCACTCTCATCAACATGGAATGGTTGCGGATCATACCGTTCTGCGAACTCAATAATCTCCTCTTCCGTTACTGTGTAGCTGCCGAACTCAAACGTCTCTCCCACGTCGAAGTCTTCGAAGTAGTAAGGGGGGTCACTTGGTGCCATCAATTGTTCTATACCACATATCTACATCAATACATCTACCGTGATATTTTACCGTTTGTAGCCCTCGCTGCAGCAAAGACGAGATGAGCACAATTGTGGAAGCCTATAAAAAGCGACTCTCGCATGATTTTATAGGTTTCCCAACGGATAGAACGCCATTTTGATTTCATACAGTAGATCTCGCCATTGAATGCCGGAAATTGCAAAATACACGCTGTCTATGCAGCAACGTTTGCACGAACTGCCGAGTTTCTGGCAGAAGCGGCGTGCTGCATAGAGAGGCTGTATTCAGTAAGGAGTGGCTACTGACAGAGCAAGTGCTGATTCGCTGTAGAAAGAGGGAGATTGCTGATTAGTTTTCTTGTCTCTCTGGCTGGTAAGTGAGGATGAGGACGTCCGAACCGACCGTTTTCGTATCCACGAGTTGTAGCGCTGTCGTATCGCTCGGATCTTCGAAGAGGCGCTTCCCGTTCCCTAAGATGACGGGGAAAGTCATGAGCCGGTACTCGTCGACCAGATCGTGTTCCATCAGTGTTTGGACGAGCTGTGCGCTGCCGTTGACCAGAATGTCGCCGTCCAGCTCCTGCTTCAGGGTAGAGACCTCGTCCGCGACGTTTTCATCGATGAGCGTCGAGTTGTTCCATTCGAGGGGTTCCTCGAGGGTCGTCGAGACGACGTACTTGGTCATACTGTTGAACTTATCGGCGAACCCCGTTTCGTCCGTCTGGCCCGGCCACGCCTCCGCGAACCCCTCGTAGGTCACTCGCCCCAGCAACAGCGCGTCGCTTGCCATCACTTCGTCGAGTTTGAACGCGTCTCCGTCGTCTCCGCGGTCGAACTCGAACGTCCAAACCGGGTCTTCCATGACGCCGTCCACCGACACGAACTCCGAGACGATTACGTTACCCATGTGATTTCACCACGAAAGCTACCATGAGCGAGGACGTATTCAATTAATCGTTCGTGAAATTACTGACCACTGATGAATGTGTATCTTTATGTCTAAGTGTATAATACTACTTCGGCGGTTGATGCAGAGTAGCCAGAATCCCAAGCTGACAGTGATTGACTAAACATCGCAGGGAGTGGCTAGTCCACTTTCGCCGCTTAGCGCTTCTATAACTCGATAGATGGAATAGACACCTATCGAGAGTAGATTCTATGAAACAACAAGTGCTGTTTATTCATGGTGCCGGTGGGTACGAAGAAGACAAAAAATTGGCAGCAGAGCTGCGGGATGGATTAGGGACTGCATACGAGGTGCAGTACCCACAGATGCCAAATGAAGATCATTCTGGATACGAGGCATGGAAAAATCAGATCGGAAAGGAACTCGCTGTGCTGGATGGCGAGGTGATTCTCCTTGGACACTCTCTGGGCGGTTCGATTCTGTTGAAATGTCTTTCCGAAGAGAAGACAGAAACGTCTATTGGCGGTATATTCCTTATCGCACTGCCGTACTGGGGTCCCGAAGGTTGGCAAGTCAGTGAATACGAACTGGAGAAAAACGTTGCGTCAAAGCTCCCGAGTGAATTGCCTGTATTCTTTTACCACGGCCGCGACGACGAAATAGTACCGTTTGCCCACCTCGCGCTGTACGCTGAAAAACTCCCGCAGGCAACGTTTCGCGAATTTGATGGCCGCGGACATCAGTTCAACAACGATTTGTCTGAAGTTGCCCAGGACATCAAAAGACTGTGAAGAAAGAACTCATAGAGAGATAACAGCCGGTTTACTCATGCTACTTCGGCGGTATCGGTTCAACCGCCGAAGTAGTAATAAGCAGAACGTGGTGAGACACCTCGACTTGACCTACCGATGTGTAAGATACGCGCTCTGTATACAGCAGTAACTGAGCTACTTACTGGGTTTCTGGCAGAACGCCCGTGCAAGATGTAGAGGCTATATCTCGCATCTGGTCTCTATCGCTATCTCTTGCCTTCTTAGCAGTGGAGGCAACCGCTGTCAGCACTCAAGTGGCTACTACAGGGTGAATTGAACCGTTACGACTTCGACAGCGCTACCTGATAGTGAGGTCTGTATGTGTTGGTAGGTCGACTAATCTTAGCAACATCCCACTCGGTACCCACCACAGCCTCTTGCACCCTGTCTGGACTGAATAGCCGGAATAAAAGCGTCTTATCAACATCGCACTCATATTCGAAGTGCATCACCCGGTAGGCGAGTCCAGTTGTCGGATCGGCTCGGTACCCGAGCATATTGGCGGATTCCTCCTCTTCAGGATCAAAGCCGTCAAGCACGGCAGTTGCGTCGGATGTCGTCACGAACGCGAGATCGCCGAGAAACTGGCGAAGACCTTGCATTGACCCCGCGAGACCTAGCTGGGTTCCAATTGCGAGCGCCGACTGGAATCGGTCGCGTTCGAACGTCTTGCGGAGCGCGAACATATCGGCATAACGAGCGTCATTGACACCACGCTCACGCATCGTCTCGACAAGGTGCTCACTCACCTCGATGGCGACTGTTTCGAAGTGATCCTGAAAGTAGACCGTATCACGCCCCGCACCTGCACCCATATCTAGTAATGGGCCATCGAGCCACGACACGCGCCACCCACCACGCTTACCGGCAGTAGGATCGAGTTCGCCAAAGTAGTTTTCCTCAACTGGGTGCTCACGGGCTTCTTTACCATCCCGTTGAATAAGTGGTTCATCCATTTTGCCGCGCTGATAGTCGTGAATAGCACGACCGAATGCATCGGATTTCATCACATCATGTGACACAGCCTCACTTGTAATAAAACCGCCATGAGAATCGATAGCGAGCGCGAAGACCTAGCGAATCGTATTGAGGAAGAATGGACGTGAGCGAAACAGAATCGGGTGGATGCTCTGTCACTCGCTGCTGCACCACCTCCACTACCGCGGCACTGGCAGGATAAGGATGAGCGTGGCGTGCAAGATACGCGCTCTGTAGTCAGCACTGTCGTTCAGAACTGCCGTATCTCTGCCAACTCTCGCCTGACCGATTCAGAGGGGTCAGCCACTCGCGCGCTCTTCGAGCGCCAGTCTGATCCCAAACCCAACAAGGACACTCCCACTTGCGTATCGGAGAGCACTCCGAACGAGTTCGCGCTCGGCAATTACTCGCCGAGTCTTACTGGAAAAGACGGCGAGTGCGGCCTGATACAGAAACCCGAGCGTTGCGAAAATCACTCTGAAAGCGAAATTTGGAGCGGAACGTTCCCATTCGATTGAACAAACTGCGGAAGAAACGCCAGAAAGAAGATGGCAACCTTCGGATTAAGGACGTTGATCATGAGCGCGTGGCGGTATGACTCTGCCGGGGTATACTCGGTCGTCTCATGTGTGATCTCGAATTCTTCACGATTCAGAATCGTTTGAATGCCCAAGTACACGAGGTAGCCTGCGCCAACGAATTTTACTGCGGTGAACGCGAGCGCTGATGTCCTGAAGATGGCCGACAGTCCCAGAACAGCACCAGCCGTGTGAACGATACTGCCGCTTGATGATCTAAGCGCGGCGGTGATGCCTGCGGCTCGTCCGTCGCTGATGGCTCGGGTCAGCGTGTAAATGCTGTCCGGCCCAGGAGCGACGATGAGACCCAATGCAGCAGGAATGAATGCGATCAGTACACTGAGGTCAAACATACGACAGGCTTACCTATCACTGGCATAAACATATCGTTTGTCTGTCTCCCGACGTTACATTCGCTCCCCACTGTCGCGCTCGCTCACGAAGAGGGGGCCGTCTAGTGACTTGGGGTGGTAGTTCATCACCTGGGTGCTGTGGGGACGCTACTTGACAACCGAAACGTCGAACTTCCCGCGCCAGCGATATCGCCGGCCGCCCCAGACGAACGTCCGGCGGACCAGCGCGTACGGGACGAGAGGCACGAACGCGAACAGTGCCGGGTAGGCGAGCGCAGCCGTCCACCGACGGACGCCCAGGACTTCGTTGACGGCGAAGTGCAACATCGTCAAGGCCACCACCATAGGGAGCGGGGCCAAGATTGCAGCCACGAGTGCGAGCACCAAAACGAGACAGATCCCGGTGACGGTGCCGGGGAAATGCCACCGAAGAATCTTCGTCCACCGGACTGGCCGCTCAATCGCCTCGTGAATGGTCCCACCAATGGGAACGATGTGTGTCCGGCCGACCGTCGTCACCTCAAGGTACTCCATGAGGAGTCCGTCGTCGCTGACGGTCCGCCGCAGTTCATCAAGAAACGCTGTCTCGTCGATGTCGCCGCGGTCGAACATGACCGCGCCACCCCATATCTGGTTGCCGAGGTAGAGGCCCAGTGAGCCTGCTGAGGCGTACAGTGGTTCGAGCAGCACCGACAGAGGGTCTTGTCCGACGAAATACGGTACCTCTGACACCGGGCCACGCTGCTCATAGTCCGCGCTGAGGGTCGCCAGCCAGTCCGGAGGGTGGTGGAAATCGTCGTCAGTCCAGACGAGGCGGTCGTGGCGCGCGGCCTCCATCCCGGTGACGATGGCGTTGGCCTTTCCCGAACAGCCCTCCGGCTCCCCTGCGGCGACGAGCTGGACGCCTTCGTAGTGATTTTCCTGACCGGTGACGGGGTCGTCCCCGCTATCGTGGATGACCAACAGCTCGTCGCTATCTCCGAGTTGGGCGGCCAGCTCCCCGCATGCGTCGGTCCACCTCGTCGTCGGCAGAAGGACACTCATCGGTGACCGGTCAGACATGGCGGTGACTTCTGTCGGTGACTCGAAAAATGAATCGATTCCTGTCGTTCCAGTACGTTTAGGACGAACAATCGCCGTCTTCAGCCTACTCGTGGAAATTTCATACTCTGAGAGGCGTTCGACGGGGGGCAGATTGATGAATACGGGCTGTGTCGTCCGTATCGTCGTTCAGAACTGCTGTATCCTGTTAGCTCTTGCCTGACCGACTCAGAGAGTGTATTCAGCAGGGAATGTAGCTGTGGTGGGAATATGGAAAGCAATCGGTTGCGTTAGGCGGAGGGGTTGGTGACAGAGAGGTACTGAGAATAGTCGTGGCCGTATCCGATGCAGGTTTGTCACCAAAGTCACCAAGCGTTGGAGAATCGGGCCTCAGTCGAAGCACTCGAACGGAATGGTTCAACCTAGCAGTATCCAGTTTACTGAATGTCCATCCGCGTGAAACGGACCTGGCTCACGGCTATCAATACGAGTGTGGCAGCGAGCAGAATTCCCGCACTCGTGAAGTCGTAGGTCCCTTCGAGCATGATTTCGTTCGCGTCGAAGTACCTCATCGGAGCGATGTTTGCCAGCCAGCCGTAGTCCGTCACAGGGATGAACGACTGGAACAGGTACAGCGCGAAGAGCACGCCGATCGCCGCGTTCTGGGCGGTGTCCTTGTCGTCAAGCAACACCGATAACACCAGCCCGATGGCCCCACAACACAGTAGGTACGGGATTGAGAGTACGTGGACCATGATGAGTTCCTCCACCGCTATCGACGGGTCGATGAATAGCGTACCGACGTAAATCGCCGCCGGCGTGATGACGCTGGCGATGAGGATCGGTACCAGCAGCGAGAGGAACGTCTCAACGAGCACGGTCGTCCGCGAGACCGGGTTCGCAAGCAGCACGTCCATCCGGTCTTCGTCGATATCGCCCCGAACCGACCCTGCCGCGCTGTACGTGAGGTAGAGACCGAAAAACACCGCCCACATCAGAGTGTAGAATTCGCCGGCGAGTAGCCCTCCGAGACTCGTCATGCTCTGGAGACCGAACGCTTCGATGAACGGCTGGGGTAACTCCGCCATGACCTGCTTGAACTGGGCGCTGGCGGCAATGTTGGTCGTGATCAGCGGAGCGGACGCGACGAACAACATCGCCAGCAGCGCGAACGCAACGCTGATCCCGAACGCGCTCTTGAGTCGGTGCTCTCCTTCGTAACGCAGGACGTTAAGAGTCATTGGATATCCATCCACCCGAACCGCCACTGACCGGCGAGAACCAATATCACGGCGGCCACAAGCAGGATTCCTGCGCCTGCGAGATCGTAGTTGGCGTTGACGAGAATCTCGGTCGGATCGAAGTAGTTCATCGGGGTGAGAACGCCGAGGAACTCCAGATCCGTGCCGATGAACGCCGTCTCGACGAGGAAGGCCACCACAAGCACGCCGACCGAGGCGTTTTGGGCGAGGCTCTCGCTGCCGAGAAACACTGAGAGTGCGAACCCGACCGCCGCACAACACAGCAGATACGGCACCGCCAGCGCGTGGAGCGCGACGAGGTTCGTAACGTCGAGCGGTTTGTCGATGAGTACCGAACCGACGTAGAGCACGATCGGCGTGATGGCGTTGACTGCGAGAATCGGCACTAGCATGGAGAGAAATTCCTCACCGACGAGTCTCGTTCGGGAGATTGGCGCGGAAAGGAGGGTATCCATCCGGCCTGTCTCGATGTCACCCGCGACCAGTCCAGCAGCGGTGTAGGCGAGATAGAGGCCAAGCACGAGTATCCAGCCGAACTGATAGAGTTCGACCGCGAGCAGTCCCGGAAGGGTGTTGAACGCCGCAAGACCGAACCCCTCGGTGAACTGCTGGGGGAAGTTACTGAAGATCGCTTCGAGGTCGAAATCGGAATAGGCGGGCGAGAGCGCGACGAACATCGCGCCGTAGAAACTCGCCGCGATTGCAATAGTGGCCCCGAGCACCAGTTTGCGTTCGCCCTCGTAGCGTGCGACCTCAAACATTCGCCTGTCTCCCGACGGTGCCCGACTTGCGGTCGGGGTCGACCTCACCATAGAATCGCATGAACACGTCTTCGAGTGGTGCGTCCTCAATGTCGAGATCGAGGACGTCGTACCCGATGAGGTGTTCGAGCAGGGCGTTGTAATCGCCCGTGTACGTGAAGTTCACGCTCGTCCCATCACGGCCGTCCGACGAGGTGTCATCGCTCTCCGTCGATGGGCCGTCTCCGCTGCCGTCGGCGGCGGTGGGCTGGACTGGCTGCTCGTCGCCGGTGACGCTCACGTCGTGTGCGCCCTCGATGGCGAACGCGCCAGCCTCGACAGGTTCGGCGACGCGGATCGAGACGCGCTTGCCGCCGCGTTCGAGCAGCGTCTCGACATCTTCGAGCTCGACGAGGTGGCCGTTCCGGATGACGCCCACTCGGTCGCAGATCTTCTGGACCTCGCTCAGGATGTGCGAGGAAAAGAAGAACGTTTTGCCCCTGGCCCGTTCGCCGCGAATGAACTCGTAGAACCGCTCCTGCATCAGTGGATCCAGCCCCGAGGTGGGTTCGTCCATGATGACGAGGTCGGGATCGTGCATGAACGCGAGCACGACCGCGAGCTTGCGCTTGTTGCCCGTCGAATACTCGCCGATCTCGCGATCCATCGGCGGGTCGAACAGTTCCAGCAACTCATCGCTGCGCGTATCGCCCTTGAGCGACGCCTGGTACCGCAGAAACCGCCGGCCGGTAACGCTCTCGTCGAAACCCATCTCCGCGGGGATGTACCCCACGTGTCGCTTGGCCTCGATCATCGCGCTTCGGTCGGTGATGTCGTGGCCGAGCACGCTCGCGCCCCCCTCGGTCGGCGATTGGAACCCCATCAGCGTCCGAATTGTGGTAGACTTGCCTGCCCCGTTCGGTCCGAGAAAGCCGAAGATTTCACCATCTTCGACGGCAAACGATAGTGACTCGATTGCACGAACGTCTCCGTAGTCTTTCGTGAGACCGTTTACTTCGATCGCTGCCATGTCTGATACTCGGCTCCATAACCAGATATCTGTTTCGGTCATGTATTCACATACGATGACCGTATTAGTTATGTATTCACAGGCCGGAGGAGTGGTATGCGTGGTTTCAGCGACGAGGAACGAGATCGCATTCGAGAACAGTTGATCGAGACAGGACGTGAATTACTACTCACGTACGGACCGAAGAAAACGACGGTCGAGGACATCACAGATCCCGTCGGGATCGCGAAACCGACGTTCTACCAGTTCTTCGACGCGAAAACCGACCTCTACATCGTGATTCTGGAACGCGAACTACAGGAGTACATGGAAACCGCCCGGTCAGAGCTTGAGGGCGTCAACGACCCCCAAGAGGCACTGGAGCGATTGTTCTGGTGTTATGCTGAGTTCGGCGAAGGGAACCGGTTCATCCAGCAAACAGTCATTCAGGGCAACTACCAGGATATAATTGGAAGCGGAAAATCGGAGCAGCTCGACAATCTAGTTCGAACCGAGATGGCGGAGTTCATTCCTCTCATCGAAGACATCCAGGGTCGAAGTGATGGTCCAGTCTCTGAGATGGACCCACTCACTGTTCTGGGCATCATGGGGTCATCGATCGGTCTGTTGGTGCTCCACAAGGACGAATACGAGCAATACGAGGGTCAGTTCGAGGGTATCGAGGAAGGCTACTACTACCACATGCAGGACACGTTGATCACAACCCTCGCACGAGGATTGACAGTCGAAGGATGAATTCTGGTATCTGAGATCAGGCAAGTAGATTGCTCATGCACGACTGGACTCGAAATCTATACCGATAGTCTAAATTTCACACATATATCTATGCATGATGAATCGACCTAGCCGTCATCAGATACAACTGAAGAACGCAAGAACAACCATTTCAGACCTTCATTCGACCACTTTCACCCCACACATGGCTCAGGTTTATCATCTAAAAAAAACGTATGGAAAGCGAGGAGATATAGAGCAATGACTATCGACAAGTACACCAAGAGTCTGCTGACCGCAACCAGCACTCGAGGCGTCAGCACCACCAATTCAGATGGGATCGAAGCAACACGTCGCTTCGCGAACAACCGACCACGACTCGTGAACGAAGGAACGAGCGCATGAACGAACGCCAGCCGCCGCGACGTCCTGCTGAAGTTACAGAACTGTCAGACATTGCGGGAACAGACTCTACTGAGACGAGCCAATGTCAGTCTCTCTCGTCATCGTCACTTCCTGCCGATCGTGACCGCACTCTCGAGAAGTATGACGACAAACTAGATCTCGCAATCGAAACTGATGGTCTCAAGAAATCATTCGGAGACACGCGCGCCATCGACGGCATCGATCTCCGAATACCCCGGGGCTCCGTATACGGGCTTTTAGGTCCTAACGGAGCCGGTAAGACCACGGCGATACGAATACTCACGACGTTGCTCCGCCCTGACGCCGGCACTGCGACCGTTCTCGGGCACGACGTCGTTCAGGACGCAGCCGACGTCCGTGCAAAGGTGAGTCTCACGGGCCAGTACGCCTCGGTCGACGAGGACCTCACTGGACACGAGAACCTCGTCCTCGTGGGACGCCTGCTCGGCTTCTCGTGGCGAGACGCGAAGAAGCGCGCCGATGAACTACTCACGGCCTTCGGCCTCGAAGACGCTGCCACGCGCCAGGTACGGACGTACTCCGGTGGTATGCGGCGTCGACTCGACGTCGCCGCGAGCCTCGTCGTCACACCCGAGGTGCTGTTCTTAGACGAGCCGACGACAGGTCTCGACCCACGCAGCCGAAATCAGGTCTGGGCCATCATCCGCGCCATCGCTGCCGAAGGAACTACTGTTCTTCTCACCACGCAGTATCTCGACGAGGCCGACCGTCTCGCCGATCGCCTCGCCGTCATCGACAATGGCCGCGTCATCGCTGAGGGGACGAGCCGCGAACTGAAGGCCGCCGTGGGTGCGAGCACTCTCCATCTTCAAGTCCAAGATCCGAGACGCCGAGAAGAAGCCGAAGCTATCTTGCGAGACCACTTCAGCATGGACGTCCATAATGGAACCGACCGGGATACCCTCTCCGCGAGCGTTCCACACGATGAAGAGCCAGCGGCGGTGCTGACGGCACTCTCGGATGCCGGCGTAAATGTCGCCGAGTTCTCGCTCGGGCAGGCGAGCCTCGACGAGGTCTTCCTCGCACTCACCGGTCAACCCGCTGAGGACACGACGGAGGAGGTGGCCGCATGAGCAACGAGACCACTCCATCGAACACAGTCGTCGAGGAGGATCTCGACGATGTCCTCTCGCGGGTCGAACGGCCGTCTCGCCCAGGCCCAATCTCCGCCTCGCTCACTCTCGGGTGGCGGGCGCTCCTGAAGATCAAGCACGTGCCGTTTCAGCTCCTCGACGTCACGGCATTCCCGCTCATGTTCACGCTGCTGTTCACCTTCCTGTTCGGGGGCGCTCTCGCCGGATCACCACAGCAGTATATCCAGTTCCTGCTGCCGGGTATCCTCGTCCAGTCTATCGTCTTCATCACTGTCTATACGGGCGTCGGCCTCAACACGGACATCGAGAAGGGCTTGTTCGACCGTTTCCAGTCACTCCCGATCTGGCAGCCTGCGCCGCTGGTCGGGGCACTCCTCGGCGACGTGTTGCGCTACTCGATGGCGGCGCTCATGGTTGTCGGGCTCGGTGTCGTTCTGGGTTTCCGTCCCGGAGCTGGGATTGTGGGAGTGCTCCTCGCGCTCGCGCTGGTGCTCGTCTTCGCGTTCAGCGTCTCATGGATCTGGGTTCTCGCGGGGTTGCTCGTCGACACCCCTGAGTCCGTTATGACGGCGAGCTTTCTTCTGCTCTTCCCGCTGACGTTTGTTAGCAACATCTTCGTCGACCCGGCGACCATGCCAGCGTGGCTCCAGACCGTGGTCAGCGTGAATCCCGTTACGCATCTCGTCGACGCCTCCCGGGGCCTCATGCATGGAAACGTCGCTTTGATGGATGTGACATGGGTGCTCATCGCCTCTGCCATAATCATTATCGTGTTCGCACCGCTATCGCTTCATATGTACCACAAGGAGCGATAAGCGCATTTCTGGAATCAAGAGAGAACTATCCTATGCAACTATATGACCGGGTGAAGGACTTGCCGCTCGATATAGACAGCTATGAACTCACCCACCACGAGCAGAACTGCACGGGGGATTTTGCCCGTGCAAGCGTCGTCTTATCAATACAAGACCACGCTCCAGACACTCCTGAATTCAGGAGACCATGCACTCAGATCGCACTGCGCGGACAGGAGAGTATCGGCTACGGCGAAGACGTTACCTATGACAAAGTAGACCATCAGGCGCTCCTCGAATCTTCGTCTGAACTCCCGCTTGCCGGGAAGTACACGATAGCGTCGTTTTCGGCAGCGCTCGACAGAATCGATCTCTTCCCCAACCGTGAACCAGAACGTGAGGCGTCTCGGTACTACCGCCGGTGGGCACTCGAAAGCGCGGCCCTTGATCTCGCACTCAAACAGGCTCGAATGGATTTGGCCACCGTCCTCGACCGGGAGTACGACCCTGTTCGGTTCGTTGTGAGCAACCGCCTTGGCAATCCCCCGACGTTTGACCGAGTAGCTACTTGGCTTGAATTGAACCCCAATTTGGAGTTCAAGCTAGACATCGACTCTGGATGGACAGGCACACTGATTGGACAACTCGCGGAGATCGATGCCGTGCAGGTTCTCGACTTCAAAGGCCGATACAAAGGAACGATGGTCGATCAGCCCTCGAATGCGGACCTCTATCGGCGTCTCATCGAGAATTTTCCTGATGTGCTCATCGAAGATCCCGTTCTCACCGACGAAACACAAGCACTCTTCGAAGGCATTGAACATCGAATCACATGGGATGCGCCGATCACGGGCGTGAGGAGTATCGAGCAACTACCGTTCGAACCCGACTGGCTAAACATCAAGCCTTCGAGATTCGGGACGCTTGAGAGCCTCTTCAATTCGATCGAGTACTGTCTCAATCACGATATCCAGATGTACGGCGGCGGTCAAACCGAGTTGGGTGTCGGCCGTCAGCACATCCACGCTCTCGCGTCGCTGTTCTATCCTTCGTCGCCGAATGATATCGCTCCCCGGCCGTACAATCACCCGGAACCCACTTCTGGCCTCCCAACTAGTCCACTCTCACCTCCAGCAGATCCTCGCGGATTCGAATGGCACTGACAACCGAGGAGAATGACAACGGCCGATTATAGAGTTCGCCAAAGGCCGAAGGAAAAAAGAGCGGTTCGGGAATCGATTTTGAGATTGGTCGGAAGTGGCTTGGAGGTCAGCCGACGGCTGGATGTTCTGGGTCATGTGGAACACGTTCTCAGGATCCCACTCGGTTTTCAGTTTGACGAGGCGATCGTAGTTCTCGCCGAAGGCGTGCTTCACGTCGTCGTCCTGCATCAAGTAGTTCGCGTAGATCCCCTCCGTCGAGTGCGGTCGCACCATCTCGTAGATGTCTTGGGCCCAGCCCATCATCGCCTCGTCGTCGGCTGGGTCCGACCACCCGATCCCAATTCCGACGTTGTACGCCGCATCCCGGTGTGAGAAGGCCGTCTCGGTGGATCTGACTCGGGTGACGGCACCGCCCATCGACTCGAACCAGACGCTCGAGAACAGGTTGGGGAGGGCATCGATCGCATCAACGAGCGTATCGATGAGGTCGTCGGAAAGCTCCTCGATGTACACCGATTTGCCGTAGTAGCGCTGGCCTGGCTGGCCCTCGTCGGAGGTTGCCTTGAACGCGGTGTACGACATCGACTCAACGATCGGGAGGATCGGCTCGCCCCACGAAATGAGCGGCTCCAACGCGACTCGACCGGCGTCGACCTCACCCGACCAACAGCCGATGAACGCGATGCCCGTCTCGCCCTGCTGCTCCTCGGGGAAGGGCTCCATCGGCGGGATGGTCATGATCATCGGGAAACAGGTGAGCTCGTCGGGTGCGTCGATCATGAACTCCCGGAACATCCGAAGTGCCTCACCGGCGACGTCGAACGGGTGGAAGATCTGGACGGTGAGCACCTCGTGGCCGATCTCATGGAGTTGGAATTCGAACTCGGTCACCACGCCAAAGTTGCCCCCACCGCCGCGCAACCCCCCGAAGAGGTCGGGGTGTTCCGACTCGCTCGCCCGGACGATCTCGCCGTCGGTTGTGACGACCGTAGCGCCGGTGAGATTGTCGCACGTGAGGCCATAGTTACGCATGAGCCAGCCGATGCCGCCACCAAGAGTCAGGCCACCAATGCCGACCTCGGGGGAGCCCCCGTGGTCACGGCGAGTCCGTGGGCCTCTGTGGCCGCGTCGAGGTCGTTCACCAGCGCACCACCCCCGACGCGGGCCTTCTTCGCGACGGGATCGACCGTGACGTCGTTTATCCGTGAGAGGTCGATTACGAGGCCATCGTCAACGATGGCCATTCCGGTGGTGTTGTGACCGCCCGCCTTCACACTGAGTGGTGTGTCGATCTCACGAGCGTAGGTGACCGCGGCCACCACGTCGTCAGTGTCGAGACATTGTACAATCAGCCTCGGATGTCGGTCGATCATGCCGTTGAACACCGTTCGCGCGTCGTCGTATCCGTCTTCACCCGGCTTCAGGAGCTTTCCGGTGAGGAGTTGAGCGAATGCTTCTTGCCTATCCACATCGTTGGATGCTGTCATCGCATTAGCCTCTGTAAGACGGTAAGGTAGGCTGTGCTAGTGGTCTGATCGAGGAATAGTCCAAGCATAGCCGACATACTCAACTATCATTGATAAGTGTTATCTGTCTTAATAAATTCGTATCACCCCGCACTCTCTAGTTGAGGTGGCTTGAGGAATGAGCAGGTCGTAGCGAGAACTGATCATGGAACTCGGTGACCTGCTCGAAGAGACGTTGAGCGTGGATTGTGATGAGGTTTGGGACAACGAGCGCACCCTGACACCCATCAGGGTGTTCGGGGTACGTCTCCATTCGATGGGGCTGTCGCTCCGAGAGATTGTCGCCGTCTTCGAGTGGCTCGGCGTCGACCGTTCCCATGAAGCGGTCAACGTCGAGGAGATCGAGGATCGCCACGGTCTCTCGGAGCGACAGTCCCGCAGAATGGAGTTGGACGGTGAACGCCCTGACGGGCGTCGCCGTCCACTCTCGGTCCCAACAGTCACTATCTGTCGTCCCTAACGCATCATCGAGCAGGTCGCTGAGTGGCATGAACAACCAGCTCTTCGACCTGCTCACTCTTAACTACTTGACTTCGCACGTTATGCTGACTGAGCGCGTAGAGAGCGTGTGAAACGCTGATGCTACCGATCACGTCGTTCCTGTCGTGTACCGAGCCAATCGACCAGTTGGAGTGTTTCTCAACGAGGCAGAAACACCACGCCAAGACCTACGTGACAGGTCTTGTTGCCGCCAGCAACAAGACCGTTCAGGGCATCTCGAACCACGTTCTTCCAGCCAAAAGCGAACGCGCACTCAACAAATTCCTCACCGAGTACGACTGGGACGAAAACCAACTCAACAGAGAACGACTCGAACTCCTTCAGCAGGCCAACGAGACCCGATGGACCAGTGAAGGTGTCGTCATCATCGACGACACCTTCACGCACAAAGTCGGTGAACACATCCCCAACGCCGGGAAATTCTACGATTACACCGTCCCGGGATACATCTGGGGCCAGAATCTCATCTACGCACTCTATGCTGACGAGAAAACTACCTACCCGCTCGGTTTCCGTCTCTACGAAAAAGACGCACAGCGACGCGTTGAGCTTGCTATCGAACTCGTCGACGAACTCTCCGAGATAGGTGTCCCCGCGGACACCTATCTCTTCGACACGAGCTACTGTTCCGAGGAGTTCGTCATGTGCCTCGAAACCTATGGCAAAGAGTGGGTTTCAGCTGTCAAAAGTAACGCACGCGTGAGCTACGGTGGTGAACGAATCCGTGTCGATGCGCTCGGCAAGCGCATCGACATAGTCCCACGCACGATCAGCAGCGAAACCTACCACATCTGGACGCAGAAGCGTGACGTCAGCCGTCTCGGCGAGGTGAAGTTGCTGATCACCGAGAAGGAACCGAACGAAGAAGGCGAAGCAAGTGTGAAGTACATCGTTTCGAATAAGATCGACGCGCCAGCGAGCCATCTCATCGAGTTGTACGCGATGAGATGGCGAGTGGAGACGGTCTTCAGGGACACCAAGCAAGATCTTGGTTTGGGAGACTGCGAGCTCCGGCACGCCGCAGGTGCCAGTCGGCACTGGCACCTGCTGATGTTGGCCTACAGCCTCCTAAAGCTCGGTGCTGCAGACAGCGCCCTTGGAACGATTCTCGCACACGCGAGTTCACTTCGCAACGACATCAAACGATCCTTCCGCGAGAGCGTTCAAAATCTTCTCTCCTGGGCGCTCAACAGTCCCGACCGCAGCACCGACGAGCTAATGCACCAAATTGAGGGGATGTTCGTCTAACGTGCGAAGTCAAGTAACTAGGGATAGTACGGATGCCCTCTCCGAGAGAGTATGCTACCCCCCTCGCCAATCAACCTTTTGGCTGGCCTAAATCAGAAGGGCAGTTTGATTAACTTCGGCGCGTCTTCGTATGCTTGGGTATTTTATACTATAGCGAATGGAAATAAGTACATGGTGTTGCACATCAGACGCGCACTCGGCAACGGCGTCTCGAAGACACTCACAACGGCCGGGCTCATATTCGTCGTTCTGATCGGTATCGCTCAGATCGCTTTCTTGGCATTGTCGAACACCCTTGCTGAGGCGTTTTTGGCAGGTCTCGACCTCCCGGCAGGGATTACCGAAACCACGGCCTCAGTCCCACTATCGCTGCCAATATCGGCGACCATGGCAGGAGTGCTCTCGATCGTTGTGCTCCTCGCATTGCAAGTGATCACGGTCGTTCTGATTCGCGTGATGACCGCGGATCGTCCTGCCATCACCAGTGAGACGTACACGCGACGGATGGGCTGGGTGGTACTCAATTCGGTCGTTGGCGGAATCGTCCTCGGAATCCTGTCAACAATGGGGCTCATCCTGCTGATAATCCCGGGACTGTTCCTGACGGTGAGCTTGTTGTTCACCGTGATCTACATCGCTGATGAAGACGAGAGCTTCTTCAGCGCGATGAAAAACAGTTGGAGCCTCGCGTCGGGTAATCGATGGCGATTGCTCGGGCTGTATGTCGCCGTCTTCGTCGTGTACATGATTCTCTCAATAGTTCTTGGACTCATCATGCCACCCGCGTCGATCGTCTCACAACTCGCTACGGGTATCCTCTCAACCGTTCTGGTGGTCTATCTGATGGCTGTACTCACTGACGCGTACCGTCAACTCCGTCGCGATGACCAGCCTGGACAGGGAACGGACATCGATTCGAATACTGCCGTCTAAGATCATTCAATAGTTCTCTTGGCCTGAACATGAGAGTCGATCAGAGCCACACGTTCTGTGACACCATAGAATCATTGGCCTTCTCTACCTGTTCTTTTTCCATACTTCGGGAGTTAGCAGGATTTCATACCATCGGGTCCGTATCACTCAAAATAAATGGTAATCAGCAATCTTAGCGCCTCCTCCAACTTGCCAGATACGAGATTCGATACCTAGCGCTTCAACTTCGTTGGCAACTTTCCCAGCGTGCTCGGCGGTTGTGTTGAGATACGCGGTTGCTCCCGTGTCTGATGAGAAAAAGACTGGAATGCCGTTTTCGCGCAGGCGACGTGTTAATGAGAGTAGACGGAGGGTTTCTGGTCGCCAATAAATCCAGCCTTCAGGACCGGTCATTGTTACCGCGAGAAGGCTCAGTGAGTCTTGTTCAGCGAGCGCGAACGTCGATTTAAAATTCCCATTTTGGATTGCTTCGCGCATCTCTGCTAAGGCGCCATGTATATACGCGAGTCGCCCATCGAAAAGGTGAGATTGTGGTGTTTCCCTGTGTGCATGCGAGGTCTGCTTATACTGTGATACCAGTCCCACTACAATCCGAATATCTTCGTCAAACGAGTTCGCTATCGGCTCTGCGACACAGTTTTCATCACATCGATCCGATCGGAGGTGTGAGAATCCACCCGTTATGCTTCGTGCTGCTGATGTTGCACCGCGCCGCGCTACCGCAGAGAGTTCTTTACGGGACAGTTCTAGCTTCGCAGCTGTCGCCGCTGCAAGCGTAAGTGCTGCAAACGCGGACGCTGAAGCACCGAGACCCACATTTGACTCAAAGGTATTCTCGGATACTACCCGGGCAGACGTATCTATACCTGCAAGACTCCGAATCCGGTTGAGGACCGTCGTTGCTCGTTCATAACCCTCACTGTCGATTTCAGCGCCATTCACGAGACAGGAATCTCTTCTATACCCGAATTCCACAGTGGTGCGCGTTTTCGATGGAGTTGTGCAAATAGAGATAGAGTCATGATATGGGATATTGTATTCGGTATCTCTAAGTCCATGATACTTGATCAAGCCTTGAATCGGATGGGCTTGTGCGGTCGCTTTCATGAGCGGAACTGTGATTTTCTTCTAATACTCACCGCGGATCGATCACTCTTCAGCGGCATCGACTACCTCATAGCTGATGTTTCCTTCCCGAAGCTCGTCCGTATGCGCTGAAAGGACGTTCGTTGTGGCTAGCAGTAGGACATCTAGCCCTTTCATAGCCGCCTCCCGTACAGCAGCGACAGTACCGAATCGGATATGCGGTTCGAAGCTCGCTGTGCGGACTGCGGCTAGCGCTTCGGTGCCGGCGGTCGCAATCAGTTCGTGCGTGTCGACATAGTCGGATACCAGATCGGGATCTACTGTTGCACTTCCTCCGTTTTCGACGTGAGGAACCGAAACAATCGTCACCGTCCCTACATCATAATCGACGACCCCGTCGAAATTCGTGATGCCAACGTCCCGGTCAGCATTCGCATCCGTTACTGCAACTGCAGTTGCGTTGCCGACGTCGCCAGACAGTGCTCGTAATACGCCCTCTTGCATCGTGAGTGAGACGGTTTCGCCCTCACTGATTGCCGTCTTTGCGATGGCAGTTTCGGTTTCCACTTGTCCAATGACGTCCTCAGAAACGTGTTGGACGAATTCGTGCAACTCATCGGTTTGGGACATGAGCCAGTCAACCCCCTCCTTGGTAACTTCGTATCGGCCGCGGCCGTGTTTGATAGCATATTCCTGCTCGACGAGGTCGAGAAGGTAATCGCTCACTGCTTGGGCAGTGACACCGATAGCGTCAGCGATTTCCCGTTGGCTTACCGCCGGCTGTCGCTCTGCAATCTGTACCAAGATTTGATATCTGGTGGCGTTGCGTTTGCTTTGGAGAACACTGGAGCCGTCGGCGTCGTCAGTATTCTTCGACATTATACGTGCTCAGCAGTGATAACTCAAATATTTTTGCTTTACCCCGAGTGAAGTTGTCTTTTGACCCCGCCACCCCCGATCTACACAACCAAGGGCGTCTTACAACAACCAAAATTGTTTTACACTCCACGCGAGTTGTCTATAGTGATGTCCCGCGTATCGCTTCCACACGAGGCGAAGGCCGGTCCAACGAAACCGGAGGTCAGAGCCGTCCTTCTAAGTAAACTCGATCTCGGACCGACCGACCATTTCACGGAGGTCGGCTCGTGTACCGGAGCCGTCACGGTCGAGGCGGCCCGGCGCGCCGGTCGGGTCACTGCGCTCGAACGAAAGCCGGAACGATTGGAGACCACTCGGAAGAACCTCTCCGCAAACGACGTCAATGGCGTGAAATTCCGCGAAGCAGAAGCACCCGATGGGCTGCCAGACGACGCGGATGTGTTGTTTCTCGGCGGCAGTCGAAACTACGAGACGGTTCTCGACCACGCGGTCGAAACCGGCATCGACAGGGTAGTCATGAACGTCTCGCGGCTCGAAATCGCCGGCGCGGCGGCTGAGGCGTTCCGCGAACGAGACCTCCTTGATGAAATCGTCCAATTTCAGGTGAGTCACGGCTACGACCTCGCCGGCGCAACGAGTTTCGATTCGGACAACCCGGTATACATGCTCGTTGGCGGGACCGGCGAGGTCGCGGCAGACGGAGGAACCCAATGACTCTCCACGGTGTCGGACTCGGTCCCGGTGAAGCCGATCTCGTGACCGTTCGGGGAAAGCGGATTCTCGAATCGGCCGCGGTCGTGTACTCGCCCGGACGCCTCTCCCGGTCGGTTGCAACCGAACACGTTCCCAAAGCGCGCATCGGCAATCTTGACTTTCCCATGACTCGCGATGAGGACGAACTCCGACGAGCGTGGAAGAAGGCTGCCGAAGAGATCGCACCGCGTGCGCACGAGGAGACCGTCGCCTTCGTCACATTGGGCGACCCAAACGTCTATTCGACGTTCGGCCACCTCCGGCGAACGCTGTCGGCATTTCATCCAGCCGTCGACATCGAAATCGTACCCGGCGTGAGTGCTGTCACGGCCTTCACCACCGCACTCGGCATCGAAATCGCGTCGGGAGCCGATATCGCGCTCCACGAAGCCGCCCGCGGCGCGGCCCCCACGGGTCCGGACCGGATGGTGCTGTTCAAAGTCACCGACGTACCTGCGACGCACGAGTCTCTCGTGGCGGCGGGTTACGACATCGTGTACGGCCGCCGGCTCTACATGGAGCAGGGTGAGACCATCGTGACCGACGACCCCGCGGCGCTGGCTGACCGGGATTACTATACGCTGGCGTATGCCGAAAAACGCGACCTCGATGTAGAACCCGCCACCGCGACGTTCGAGACCGCAACGACTGAACCCACCTCAGATGGCAAAGCGACGAAGACGGATGGCGGGTCCACATCCAAAGGAAATCGAGAGCTAACCGACGAGACGCCGAGCGAGGTCGCACGAATCGAACGCGCCGAGGGTGAGCTCTGTGGCGACGAGGTTTCGGGAGTCTCGCGATGACTGACCCGCAGGACGCCATCGATTCGGAGACAGCCAGCACGATCGAGCGTGATCCGCGCATCGGCGAGCGAACCGCCGGCGAAATGCAAGAGGGGATTCCGTTCATCGGTGCCGGTCCCGGCGATCCGGGATTGCTCACTGTGACAGGAAAGAAGTTGGTCGAATCAGCTGATTTGGTTGTCCACGCTGGATCGCTGGTCAATAGCGAGCTTCTCTCCAAGTTCTGTGCCGATGCCGAACAGGTATCGAGCATCGGCAAGAATTTGGAGGAACTGGTACCGCTAATGAGAGACGCCCACGAGGACGGACGAACCGTCGTCCGGCTCCACAGCGGGGACCCTGCGATCTACGGCGCGGCGCTCGAACAGATGGACGCACTCGAACACGAGGGAGTTCGGACGTATCTCGTGCCGGGCGTGACCTCAGCGTTCGCAGCGAGTGCGACACTCAGGACCCAACTCACCCTGAACGGCGTGGCGAACCACGTCGCGTTCACCCGGCCGCAGGGGAAAACCTTGGACCCCGAAGAGGACCACATCGGCGAGTTCGTCGGGATGGGCGACGTGACAACCTGCATCTATCTCGGAACCCACGCTGTGGGCGAGACAATGGACCGACTTCTCGACGAGGGCCACGACCCAGAGACGCCCGTAGCCGCCGTCTATCACGCCTCGTGGCCCGACGAAGACATCGTGGAGGGAACGATCGCCACCATCGGCGAGAAACTCGAAGACGCAGGCTACCGTGCCTCCGCGATGGTCGTTATTGGCGATGCCGCGCGGAAAGCGGGCTACGAGCGGTCGTATCTCTACGGCGACTGGGCGAATCGCGGACAAAGCGAGGCGGACGATTGAATCATGAGCACTGACACAACCGACACAAACACCGACGACACGGACGAGGAATCGGGTGGCCACTGTTCGACCGCGGACTCGGACGGAGAAGTGGCTGAAGAAATCGCTATCATCAGCTTCGAGCGCAAACTCGATACGGCCCACGAAATCGAGGATGGAATTGGCGACGGTTACGACCGCGTGGACATCATCGAGTACCACGGCGACGTTTTCGAGGAACACTGGGGCGAGTACGACTGTTTCATCGGACTGATGGCCTCGGGGATTGCGATGCGTAAAACCGCGCCGCTGCTCGACAGCAAGTGGGACGACCCCGCCATCGTGGTCGTCGACGAGGAACTCACGTGGGCCATTCCCATCACGGGTGGCCATCATGGTGCGAATCAGGTCGCCCACGACCTCTCCACATTGGGTGCTGTTCCCGCAATGACCACTGCGAGCGAGGCCGCGGGCAAGCAGGGCGTCGAGAGCAAGGCGAAAGCCCTCGACACCCACGTCGTCAACGGCGATTCGACCGTGGCGACGAATCTCGCAGTGCTGAACGACGAACTCGGACCTGTCGCCCGCCTTGACGGCCCGCGTGCGGTCCTCGTGGATGACGATGTGACGGTGTTGAAACGCAACGGCGATGAGGGCGTGGTTCTCGGGACGGGTACCGTCTCGGGGGTGAAGAAAGAGCAAGTCCTTGATGCGTGGCAAGATTCCCTTTCCGCCCTCGGACTCGACTTCGCGGCTGTCGATTTCGTTGCCACCGGCACCCGCAAAGAGGGTGAAGAAGGGATGTACGATGCCGCTCAAGAAATCGGTGCCGGTGTCGTGCTCTTCGAAAAGGAAACCTTGGAGGAGTTCGAGGGTCCCTCTTCGTCGCGCTCGAAGGAACTCATCGGCTGGCCAGGAATAGCCGAAGCATCGGCCATCGCTGGCGGGCGCGACCACGAACTCACGCGCGAGAAAGAACGATTCGACGATGCGGTGACGGTGGCGGTGGGACGATGACGAGCGAATCAACCCAGGGGATGGGTACACTCTATGTCGTCGGCATAGGGCCGGGACTGCCCCATGTGATGACCCAGCGCGCGAAGGACATCGTCTCGACGGCCGACTGTGTGATCGCATCGAACCTCTATCAGGAATTCCTGCGCCAAGACGGTACCATTCCATCCGAAGATGCCGTTACCGACGGCGGGATGGCGGTTCATCCCGATGGAACCGAACAGGAAATCGTCCGGTCCTCAATGGGCCAACAGGTCGAACTCGCTCGTGAGGCGTTCGAGCGGGTTCGGAACGGCGAGGACGTCGCCCATGTCTCGGGCGGCGATCCGAACGTCTATGGAAAATCCGACTTGCTGTTCACGATGGCCGAGGCCGAGGACGCCAACGACGTTCCCATCGAAATCGTGCCAGGCGTGACGGCGGCTTTGGGTGGTGCAGCGAACCTCGGTGCGCCGCTCAGCAACGACTTCTGCACGATTTCGCTCTCGGACAAGTGGCGCGGCTGGGACGAAATTGAGGAGAAATTGCGTGCAGCGGCCATCTCTGAGTTCGTTATCGTCCTCTATAATTGCTGGCGGGATTACGAGCGTGCCATCGATGTACTCCGCGAGGAGCGCGACGACGACGTTCCCATCGGGATTTTCAATGATGCCGGACGCGGTGATGCGGGCCGGAATCTGGACGACGAGACCCACACCATCACCACCCTCGGCGACGCCAACGATCACGACGACGAGGTCGGCGGGATGGGGACTTCCATCCTCGTCGGCACTCACGAGACAAATGTCTGGGAAAACGACCACCGGCAGTACCTCGTCACCCCGCGTGGCGGACGTGACGTGGAGGACTTCTAAAATGAACACTGACGACACCATCGACAACGACGCGAGTACCGAACCCGAAACCAACTGCGGTTCGAACAGTGCCGAAACGGAATCGAGATCGAACTGCGGAGCCTCGACAGAGACTGACGGTGGCGTCACGAGCGCCGCGAGCACCGACGACAGTGTCTCGAAATGCGGTGGCTCCTCTGAATCGTCGGAATCGAATTGTGGCGCATCGAAAAAGGAGAAAACCGACGAGAAGGTCGCCTCGACGGTCGATGACTTCGATGCGGACCCCGGCCGGTTCGTTGCGGTCGGTCTTGGACCTGGACAGGCCGAGGGAATGACCCAGCGCGCCCGTGCGGCACTCATGGCGGCAGAACACATCGTCGGCTACACGACGTACATCGACCTCCTGCCTGCAGAAGTCATTGAATCAGCCGACGACCTCTACGACACGCCGATGTGCGGCGAGGTCTCCCGCACTGAGGAGGCAATCGATCGCGCGCTCGCGGGCAACGACGTCGCCATCATCGGCAGCGGCGACCCAAATGTGTATGCGCTCTCTGGACTCGCGCTCGAAATCCTCGAATCTAAAGGCGCGACGGCGAGCATGGTGGATTTCGAGGTCGTTCCGGGCGTTCCCGCCGCTCAATCCTGCGGCGCACGGCTCGGTGCTCCCCTCGTCAACGACACTGTGAGCATCTCGCTGTCGGATCACCTCACGCCGATGGAAGACATCGAATCACGGCTTCACGCCGTCGCAGGCGAGGGATTTACCGTTGCAATCTACAACCCGTGGAGCCGCAAGCGTCGCGAGAACTTCGAGGCATGCTGTGAAATCCTGCTGGAACACCGCGCACCCGACACGCCCGTGGGCATCGTCCACGGCGCGGGCCGCGAGGACGAGGAAGTCGAAATCGTGGAACTCGGCGAGTTGGAGGAACTCGGCGAGACCGACCTCATCGACATGACGACTACTATCCTCGTCGGCAACGAGGAAACCTACGTCTGGGACGATCGGATGGTGACGCCACGGGGCTACGAGTCGAAATATGACTATTGAATACCAAGTCCGACTTGACCGCGACGCCTGTGACGGAATCTTCGCGTGTCTGGTCCGCGACAACCGCTTCACCGAGGCGTCGGACGGGCTGGCGACTATCGACACCGACGGCAGCGCCAACGGTGACGACGAACTGACCGCACGATTCGCCGACGAGCGAATTGAAGACGCCCGGCAGGCCGCCCGTGCGTGTCCAGTCGGTGCAATCAACGTGACGGCGGTGGACGATGAGTGAAACTGCCGACGCAGCCCCGGGACCTGCCGAGGACTTGCTCGCGGCCACGCCGGAAACGGCGTATTTCTGGGGTCGCGTCGCGGGCGATGGCGAGCTCACAGGGAACTGCGTGACCGTCCACACAGAGGACGAACGCGCGGCGGATGCGCTGGCGACGATCGCAGGTGCCGACCGGACCGGCCACCAGGTTGCCGCCCGCGAGTCAGCCCATGATGCCTCCATCGTCCGGTACGAGGACGAATACGAGATACAGGTCTTCGGTTCTCCGGCTGACCGCGCGGGTGCGGCGCTCGGATTGCCAATCGATGGCCAGCCGGGCGGCTATCGATTCGATTCGTTCGCCGACCATCGCGCGCCGCTAGTTCGTGGCCTCCTCGAAGCCTGCGGAACGGTTTGTTTCCGCGAATCATCGGGATCGGTCGGGATTTCGTTCGTCCATGGCGACGAGAGCCTGCTGCAGACGATTCGCTCGTTGCTCGCCGACGCCAACCTGCATGTTCCTACCGATGACCTCGCCGAGACTTCATCGGGCGGCTACTGGTTCGGACTCGCAGACGATGCGGATACTGGGGAATTCGCTGAGTGGGTCTATACCGGAAGCGACGAATCGGGGTGCTACTCTGATGGACGACGACAGAAACTCCGCCGGAGCGTCGAGCGCGCGACCGGCAGCGATGTCGGTGATCTCGGATGACGGCTAGTGCTCAAGACGTACCGGCCGAACTTGACGATGAGGCGGTCCTGCTGGTCGGTCACGGCTCTCGGCGCGAGAAGTCGAACGAGCAAGTTCGCACGCTGGCCGCCCGAATGGAAGAGCGATTGGGCGTCCCCGTCGATGCGGGATTCCTCGAGCTCGCTGCCCCGTCGATTGCCGACGCCATCGTTGGACTCGCACCGACCGTCTCGACGGTGAGTGTGGTCCAACTCTCTCTGTTCGCGGCGAGCCACGTCAAAAACGACGTGCCGGTGGCAGTTCGGCAGGCCCGCACGGCTCACCCCGAACTCACAATCCACAACGGATCCCACCTCGGTGTCCACCCCGCCATTATCGACTTACTTGATGACCGGGCAGCGGCAGTCGAGTCGGCGTTGGGAATCGACCGCGCGACCGATGATGTGGCGGTGGTGCTCTGTGCGCGAGGATCGAGCGATCCGGACGCCAACAGCGACGCGCACAAACTCGCCCGACTGCTGTATGAAGGTCGGCCGTTCAGTCGTGTTGAGACGTCGTTCATCGGAGTTACCGAACCGCGCCTCAACGAGACGTTGCACTCGGTCGCCAAACACCGGCCCGATGCCGTGGTCGTGCTCCCGTACATGCTCGGCGATGGCGTGCTCACCGAGCGAGTCCGCGATCGGACGACCGAATTCGACGACGATTATCCCTACGTCGATACCGGGGCCGGCGACCCGCTCGGCATCGACTCACGACTACTGGATGTGCTCGCCGACCGCTGGCAGGAAGCCAGAACCGAGAGCGTCGAGATGTCGTGCGACACTTGCAAGTACAAGGTCGAACTCGACGGCTATGAGGAGGACACCGGCGGTGCGCGGGCGATGCTCCGGGCGCTGACCCACAATGAGACCCACGCCGACCGTGAGAACGTCGCCGACGATCCGCACGGACACGACGCGCCCGAAAAACACGTTACTGTCTGTACGAACCAGACCTGCGCCACAGACGGCTCGCCAGCCGTGCTCGAACGCCTCCGTCAGGAAGCGCGCGATTCGGACGCATGTGACGTTCGCATCACTCGGTCGTCGTGTCTCGGGCGGTGTGGCGACGGGCCGATGGTCACGGTATCGCCCGACGGCATTTGGTACGGCGGTGTCGGCACTGACGACGTAGAACGCATCGTCTCATCGCACCTCGACCGCGATCGCATCGTTTCGGACCTCGTCGATCAAACACTATGAGCTGTTACGAACTCGAAGCGTTCCGACTCGGACTGATGAACGTCCTCGGCACCGCGGACCGAAGCGCGCGTGAACATGCCGAGAAAGAACTCGATGGCCATCCGGAGGGACCTATCGAGGCCCTCACGAAGGCCAAAACACTCTCAGAAATTGAACGCCACCTCGACGCGGCGCTCGTGGACTTGGAGGAAGAAATCGCCGCCACTGACGCAGACGATCCGGAATACGACTACCTCCGCGGTCGGCTGGTGGCGGTCCGCGATGCCGAGCAGTCGGTCCGCCGATTGACCAAGCAAGGCGAAAGCATCCTTGAGGGAGTGGGCGAGACCCATGACCTGCTCCACGAGACGTTCCCAGTCGATGAGTGACACACCGGAACAGATGAGTCGCACAGTCGAATACCGGGTGGTCAGTCTCGGCGACATTGAGCCGGCACGGTCCAGACACGCCGGCCGGCGATCGGCCGTCGCGCTGACCGAGGATGCGGTTGTCGTCGGGACAGCCGCTGGCGACGTGCTCGCCTACGACCGGGAGACACTCGACGAGCGCTGGCGAGCAGAGTCATCGAACGAACGGGCCGCTGTCGTTTTTGTAGTACCGTTCAGCGGTGGCGTCGCGGTCGGCGAGCGTGGTTCCTATGGTGAGGTTCGGCTTCACGACAGCCACACCGGCGAAACGTGCTGGCGATACACTACGGCCGAGGATATCGGCGATCCACAGAAGCAGTCTCGATTTTTCCTGCCATTCGTCGCCGACATCACATCCGACGAAAAACGACTCTACGCCGCCGCACGTCGCTACGAGCGCGATGGAGAAAACCGGTCGTTCACGAGCGTCATCTATGCTTTCGACGCGGATGGCGATGTTTCGTGGACTTACGAGACCGATGCCTCGCCGATCAGTCTCGACGTGTGCGACTCTCGCCTTGCGGTCGCGTACAACCGCTGTCCCGGGACCCACCAGTGCGGGCTGGTCGTTCTCGACACCGAAACCGGCGCGGAACTGTATGATTGGGATCCCGGTACGGATGGCGAGCGGCGCGTCGGTGATGTCTCGCTCATGGAAAACGGGGCCTCAGTCACAAGCCACGGCGACTACCATGGCTATCTCCTCGGAGCGGATGGCACCGAACGGTGGCAGACGGATCTCGCTATGCCGGTCGAAATCGATGACGAGATACTGTATGCCTACCCGAACCACGTTTACGCGACGGATGATGCCATCATTTTCGTCACCGGAAACACCTACTCGACCGAGGGGCGCGAGACGGACTCGCTCCATCCCGACGAGCACACGATCTTCGGATACTGCGATGGCGAGCGCATATGGACGGATTCGGTCGGTGGATTTGCGGGCGAAATCGCCACTGATGGCGACAGCGTGGCCGTGCCCGGCGCACAGCATTTCCG
Source organism: Halococcus sediminicola (assembly GCF_000755245.1). NCBI lineage: Archaea > Methanobacteriati > Methanobacteriota > Halobacteria > Halobacteriales > Halococcaceae > Halococcus > Halococcus sediminicola. The sequence goes on from NZ_BBMP01000027.1 coordinate 75,986, forward strand.
GGCGCGTGATAGCACCGTTCACGGACTTCGTATGTTTGAGGTGGATACTGGTTCCCGAACCACTCTCGAAACGGATGGTATTGTCACCGCAGCTACACTCGACGGCGAGACGTTCGCCGCCATCGAAGAGCCGGTCGTCTACCACGACGAGGGAACGAATCACGGCGCGTACCAGCTATTGGTCGGTTCGATTGGCCAAAAATAGCGTAATAGTCTGTTGCTGTCATTTTTCGAACCATCCGTTCCTGCTTCGACACCCAATAGAATTGCCTCGGGATCGAATTTGTCGCGGAATCACTGGTTATCGCTTACGGATTCGTCCGGACTAGCAGGCGCTACTGTCTCCCGTGTTAGCCGGAAATCATGGATTGATGGCTCAATTAGTTTAATCTCTCATCATAGATTTGCGTTCACATCGTTCAAGGTGGCACGCCAAACGGGAAAGCGAGCACACCGGCGGATCGTCCGCTTGACGAACCTCTCGTTCCTGCTCTCAGTTCCCAGAATCAGCTTCCAAGTCGGTAGTGATCGTATCGTCCTCGTGCACTGCACAGTGAGGTGTGACCTGCGGTCCGATTTCGGTTCGTTCGACCGTCGCATCGATTTCGAAGACATCGGCAAGCAGAGCCTCGGTCACGATTTCGCTGGGATCGCCCCGAGCGTAGATTGCGCCGTCTTTTAGCGCGAGCATGTGTTCGGCGTAGCGCGCCGCCTGATTGATATCGTGAAGGACGAGTACGACTGTGACCTCGCTGGTGGTCTTCAGCGTCTCCACGATATCCATCACTTCGAGCTGGTGGTGGAGGTCGAGAAACGTGGTTGGCTCGTCGAGCAACAGGACATCAGTGTCTTGAGCGAGGATCATCGCAATCCACGCAAGTTGTTTCTGTCCACCACTCAGGCTGCCGATCTCGCGGTCGCGGAGGTGTCCGATACCCGCGAGCGAAATGCCGCGCTCGATGGCTTCTTGATCTTCGTTGGTGAGCGAGTCGAAAAATCCACGATGGGGATAGCGCCCGTGCGTGGCGAGGTCCTCGACGGTGAGGCTGTCGGGAGAGACGTTCTCCTGTGAAAGCAGGCCGAGTTGTTGTGCGATTGTCTTCGTATCGAGTGTGTGGATGTCGTGCCCATCGAGCAGCACTTGTCCGTCGTCGGGCGTCAGTTGGTCGGCGAGTCCCTTCAACAATGTACTCTTTCCACTGCCGTTCGGGCCCACAAGAGCCGTTACTTCTCCCGGTGGGATCACGAGCGATTCCCCATCAATGATCGGTTCGTCCGTCCCCGAGTAGCCGAGGACAAGCTCCTTGCCGGCGAATGGGGTGCCGGTTTCGCTCTGCGACCCCTCCTCTGCTGGTTCGTCGCCGTTTCGCAACAACGGTGTGTATTCGAGTTCCGATTCGGTCGTGGTGTCGATTGGTTTCGGATTGTTGCTCATCAGATATCACCCAATTGTTGCTGTTTGCGCATCAAATAGAGGAAGTACGGCCCACCGATGAGACCGGTGAGAACTCCGACCGGGATCTGGGTGGGCGACCCGAACAGCAGCTGCATCGAGAGCCGCGCGCCCACGTCGGCGGCCACCACCAACGCTGGGCCTGCAAAGACACAGCCAACGACGAGGCGCTTGTAGTCACTGCCGACGATATTTCTGACCATATGCGGGACAATCAGGCCAACGAAGCCGACGATTCCCGCGACCGCGATGCTCGCCGCGGCCGCCAGCACCGCCACACCGGAGAGCGCGAACCGCACTTTCTCGACACTCATCCCGAGTGACTTCGCCGTCCGTTCGCCCAAGAGAAGAACGTTCAACTGGCGCGAGCCAGCGAGCGCGAGTACCATCGACAGCACGGTCCACGGCAACGCCATGCGAACTTGCTCCCAGCCCGTACCCGTGAGCGATCCTGTCATCCACGCAATAGCGCTCTGGACGACGCCAAGGCTATCGGCGAAGAAGAACAGGCCGGTCTGAACCGAGGAGAGGACCGTGCCAACGATTACGCCGGCGAGCACCAACCGAACGGGATTGGTCCCGCCCTGCCACGCGATGAGATAGACGAGCAAGAACGCCGCTGCCCCGCCAACGGCGGCGAGCAGCGGGAGGATGCCCGCGAGTCCACCGACGACGGTCAACGAGAGAAGAATCACCAATCCCGCACCCGATGAAACGCCGAGAATATACGGACTGGCGAGTTCGTTGCGGGTCACCGCTTGGAAAATCGCCCCCGAGACCGCGAGGTTCATCCCAACCAGAATAGCAACGAGCACCCGCGGCAGGCGAATATTCCAAACGATAAGACTCTTTTCTCCCATTTCAGGAATCTCGCCGCCAAACAAGAATGCCTCCCACGTCTGCAGATTGAAAAGCATGTCGGAGTTGAACACGGTGTTCCACGCCTCTACAATCGACATCGAGTACGTGCCGACACTCACCTGTATCAGTCCACCGGCAACGACGATGGCAACGCTCCCGAGGATAAGGGCGATGAGCGACCCATCAAACCAGCCGAACCACTGCTTCAGACGGGAGGCGTATTCCTCAGGTGGCGTGGTTTCACTCGCCATCAGTCATCACCTCACGTGGTGGCTGGCGCTCGGCTCTCGGTCTCACGAGCGCGGGCGTGAATTCGGTCATCGACAGATCGATGTGTTCGAGCAAACGGTTGCGCCCACGTTCGCCCCGTTGGTCGATTGCTTTGGTGAAGAAATACTCCGCGAAGCGGCGGTCAATCTACGTCTCACGCAAATCAACTCACCGTTCCTCATTGAAGGTAAGATGATCGGGAACGCGGGCGGCAAACCACTCGTGCCAGCGCTCGCGGTTGCTCGACACGTCGTTGAGTACGGTCTTTCGGCGCAACCAAACGTGTGGTCTGCGACTGTTGCCGGATAGCCTCGATCTTGCCGAGTATCTCCAATGAGTGATAGCCCGACGCGAACACCCCACCCGGCGGCGGTAATCGCTTGGTGGTCCGCTTCCTCAGATGGGGAGGCAATGTAGAGATCTCTGACTGATGTTTGCCCGTCCATGTTGGCATCCGACCGGTCGAAGTGCTTGTGTGTCTCCTCGGCGATCATGTCTAGAACCTTCCATGGACGATATCAGAAACGCGCTGTGGGTCGTACAGGTTTACCCCATCGAACGCGTTAGGATAAATCTGATTTGCTACCCGTTCAGTTAGTATGAGATTCGTGATCGGTCCCTGACCGAGCGAACCGGCGCGGAATACATTTCCCTTTTTGACGGCACTGAGTTCGCGTGCTACTGGATGATTCTTCAAGTATTCAACAATCGTATTCTGGAACTGTTTTTCGGTCTTCAGTTCGTAGCCGCGAAGCAACAAAATATCCGGATCGATTTCGAGTAATGTTTCGATATCTATGGTTGCACCACCTGCGTAAGTACCCTCTAGTCCTGCTTCGGCGAGCGCGTCGCGTGCTTTGAGGTCGCGCAAATGCTTGGTGCTCGTCCCCTTGCCGATGACATAATGAATATATTCCTCTGGTTTGTCAAGAGGCTCAGGCCAGAGAAGCGCCACCGCCGGATGTTTTCCGGTCGGAAGATTCGTCTCAATGGTTTGCTGAACCTCTCTATGAAGTTTTGCAAACATTTTGTATCGCTCCTGTCGTTGAAACACTTGTGCGAGTTTCCTGAACGCTTCGTACAGCATGTAGTGGCGATAATCGTGCCACGAATGCCTACTCGTATAGATGGTATTACCGAAAAACGGTGCAACGTTTTTCTTAATTCTTTTCAATTTCTCCTGGTCATAACTCTTGGAGTAATCAAGGATTAAGTTCGGATCTATCACATGGACGTCGGCTGCAATCTCGTAGAACACCTCCGGCGAAGCATTGGTGAGTACGATTATCTCACTGCTGTCGATCGAGACGCCGGGGATCTCCTCGTAGTAGGACTGCAGGATTTTGCTATCATTCCACGTACCCGCCGGTTGATCGCGTCCAAGAGCGATGCCCATGTCGGCCCAGTCATAGCTGCCGGCGAGCCACTTCGTCGGGACTTCCTTGAACGTGACTTTCCCCATCGGAACCATCGAGACGCTGTAAGAACCACTCGCTGTATCGGTTGTATCACTCTTATTACTACTGTTTTCGGTCTGAGTACTACTCTGGCCACCCAGCGACCCCGCTGCACAGCCAGCGGTACCGCCGAATGCACTGACAGCGAGTCCCTGTAGCAATCGCCGCCGAGTTGTATCTTTTTCCATGTATCAACTCACCTCTTGGACGGATATTGTGGATATTTGGTCGGTACAACCGATCTGTGAGCCGTGGTGAGTGCCCCCTCCGAAAGTTTCAGCGTCCGCAATTACTGGAATTCCGGCCAGCGTCATGAACAGACCGAACATGATTCCGCCGACGTTCCTTGGCATTCGATCGCGCATGACGCAGTTCGTGAACGTCGTTAGTGACGGGTGACGCCGGCCGTGTGTCGGAAATTGTGGAGTAAACCGTGTATCACCGATTCCAGCATGAGGAGAAGAGTGAATCCGGGTACGACGAGTACCAGTCCGATGGCCACCTGCAGCGGCGTGAATACGATGCGAACGTGGTCGATGTACGCGGATAGTGACGTTTGCAGCTGCCATACCAAATCCAATTTGCACAAAAACAACTAAAGTTGTAAAAGTTTCGAATGGCCAATCTCAGTTTCGTTGATGGTTGATGATCGTATCGATTCGCTCAGCGGACAGCGCGGAGAGGGGAATGCGTTCGCCACCGGTTTCATCGGTGACTACCCCTGTGACGCCCCCCTGTTCGTCGTTGCTGGCATCGACGACGAGTACCTGCGTGCCGGAATCAGCCAATGTTTCGGCTGCTTTGCGCGTCTCGCCCACTGGACTGCCCTCGGCAACGTTCGCTCGTCCATCGGTGATCAGCACAACGACGCTCGTGGCGGGGTTGGCCCGGTCGAGAACCTCGCGAGCAGTCCGAAGCCCCGCGGGAAGCGGCGTCCGGTCACCAGTCGGGAGGTCCTTCAGGTGGCGAGCCGCAAGCGACACGCTGTCGGTTGGCGGGAGGAGCACGTCTGCGCCCTCACCGGAAAAGGTGACGAACCCGACCTCGTCGCGCTGTTGGTATGCATCCTTCAGGAGTTCCAGCACCGTGCCCTTGGCCGCACGCATCGCGGGTCGCATCGACGCGCTCGCATCCACGACGAACAGCACCAGCGCGGCCGCACCGCTCCGACGAACGGATTGACGCAGATCACGCGAGCCGACGCTTGTAGCCCCACGGCTGGTCGCCGCCCGGATGGAGGCCGCGGCGTCGATATTGTGGGATGATTCCGCTGACCGGATTCGCACCCGAGGGCCATCGTTGTCGACACTCGGTCGTGCGCATGACCGGGAGCCGGTTTCGGCGATTTGTGCGTCGACCGCTTCGGGAGTCGATACGTTGGGGGCGCGCGCCTCGCCGATGCTGGCGCGTGACTGACCCGGCACGAGCGGTGTTCGTTTGGTCGAATGGTCGTTCTCGTCGTCTGTGGAGGCTCCAGCGTCGACTTGTGGTTCGGTCTCGCCGTCCGTTCCTGTCTCTGGCGAGTCTTCCTCGGTCCCGCTTGACGGCTCAGGCGTTCCCATCGATTCGGAACCCTCAGTGTCGTCCGTTCCTCCTGACCTGTCGCGTTCGTCAGATCTATTGGATTCGTCACCATCACCGTGTTCCGGCTCGCCTTCGGTTTCCTCGTCCGAAGACTCACTCTCTCCATCGTCTTCGCTATCGAAATGCTCATCGATGAGTTCGCTGGAATCAGGGGTGTCCTCGAACGGGTGCGACTGCAATCGGTGGGGGAGCGCGAGCTCCGCCGCCCGTCGAACGTCAGGCTGGATGACGTTTGATCGTCCATCGAGGGCCGCAAACGTCCGTGCGGTGCGCGCCGTGGCGATATCACCGCGGTGGCCGTCGACGCCCGCATTACGACAGCATTCTGCAATTTCTTCGGTGAATTCTCGGGAGAGTTCCACCCTATCGAGCCGGTCGCGTGCCTGTCGTAGCTGATCCCGATGGTCTTCAGCTTGCGCTCGAACGCCATCCTGTGTTTCGTTCCGTCCGAGGGCTCGGTCAATGATCTTCACACGTTGGTCGATGTCATTGCAGGCCGTGACCGTCGCACAGAGCGCAAAGCGGTCACGGAGCTGCGGCCGGAGGTCGCCTTCTTCAGGATTCATCGTGCCGATGAGGGTGAACTCGGCCGGGTGGGAGACACTCATGCTGTCGCGTTCGACCCGATTTACCCCGCTTGCGGCCGCATCGAGGAGCACGTCTACCAAGTGGTCATCGAGCAGATTCACCTCGTCAACGTACAGAATCCCGCGGTTCGCGCGGGCGAGGAGTCCGGGATCGAACTCGTAGTCGCCATCGAGCGCATCAGCTACTGAGAGCGTTCCGACGACGCGCTCGCGGGTCGCACCCAGCGGGAGCGTCACGAGCGGAACCGGCCGTTCGGTCGTGGGTGGGTTGTCGGTCCGCGTGCGACAGTCATCACACTGCAACGTCGGAGCATTCGGCGGACAGCCGTACGGACAATCTTCGATAGCGGCCTGTGTTGGGAGGAAGTTCGTCAGTGCCCGTACCGCCGTGGACTTCGCTGTCCCCTTTTCGCCCTGTATCAGCAGCCCGTCGAGGTCATCGTTCGCTCCAACGGCCAGTAAAGCCTGCTTGAGCTCGTCTTGTCCGACGATATCACCGAACATGAGTTCTGTCCGCCGAATGTGCGAAGCCTTTTTGTCTTCGCAGTATTCAATCATACTTGTCTTAGAGCAATGGAGGTTTAACAACGTTATGCCAACGATCGGCCTATACACCGCAACAGAAAACGAACTGGGAGCTGTTCAGCGCGCTGCCACTCACCTCAAAAACGATCTGGTTGTTCGTTCGGAGAGCGACCTCGACGACCAAAGCGACGTGGAGGCGTTTCTCGACGAACTGACCGATGCCACAGCCGTAATCTTCTGGCTCCACGGTGCTGAAGAGAGCATGCCGGGATACGACCACGCGGTTTCTCGGCTCAACGACGCCGGGGTGCCACTCGTCGTGAAATCGACGGGTGACGCCTACGCGGTCGAGGATACGAGCATTCTGGCGACCGACCGTGACCAGGTGTACGATTACTTGGCAAAGGGCGGCACCACCAACGTCGGGAACTGCATCCGATTCCTCGTCGACGAGTACGCGGACGAGGACCGCGCATACGACGACCCCGTGGCGCTCCCGACCGAAGGTGTCTATCACCCCGACCACCCCGGCGTCGGCTACGATGAACTCGTGGCGACGTTCGATCCGGCGAAACCCACGGTCGCCGTCTGGTTCTACGAATCTCACTGGACCCACGAGAACACCGGATACGTCGACGGACAGGTGCGCGCCGTCGAGGCACAGGGCGCGAATGCGCTCCCGATATTCTGCAATCCCGCGACCGACACCGACGAGCAGTGGGACGCGGAGCGCATCACTGATGAGTGGTTGCTCGAAGACGGTGACCCACTCGTTGATGCTGTGCTGTCGTCGTTCATGTTCTCGCTGTCGATGGACGAGCGCGGGCGGAGTGCGAGCGATGAGGGTGATGGTGCAGAGGGTGTCTTCCTTGACCGCCTCGGCGTACCGGTCATCCAAACCATCACGACGATGCGCTCGCGCTCGCGGTACGAGGCGAGCGACACTGGGGTGATGGGGTTCGAACTTGCGCTCTCGGTCGCTCTCCCGGAGTTCGATGGCAACGTCATCACGCACCCGATCAGCGGGAAGGAACGCACCGACGACGCGGCCGACATCGGGAGCGCGCCGAAACAGCACTTTCCGATCGACGATCGAATCGAGCACGCCGCGCGACTCGCGGTTAACTGGGCAACCCTCCGACACACGCCAAATCAGGAGAAAAAGGTCGCCGTCATCCTCCACAACTACCCGCCGAGCGACGATGGCATCGGAACGGCGTTCGGTCTCGACAGCCCAGAGAGTACGGTCAATTTCCTCGAAGAACTCGACAGTCGGGGCTACGATCTCGATAGAAAATTCCCGGAAAGCGGACAGGAACTCATTGACAAGTTGACGGCACAACTCACCCTCGACGACCGCTGGGTTGCACCCGAGGACGTCCGCGACCGGAGCGTCGATGTCGTCCCAACCAAGCAGTACCGTGAGTGGTTCGACGGGATGGACGAACGGTTTCGGGAGAACGTCGTCGAAGAGTGGGGCGAGGGTCCCGACCGTCCGTTTGCGATCCCAGGCGTCGAATTTGGGAATGTGCTCGTCACTGTGCAGCCACCACGTGGATTCGGTATGGACCCATCGAAGGTATATCACGATTCGGACCTCCAGCCACCACACGACTACGTGGCGTTCTATGGCTGGCTCAGAAACACCTTTGACGCTGATGGCGTCGTCCACCTTGGAACTCACGGGAGTCTGGAGTGGCTCCCCGGCAAGACCGTCGGGTTGAACGGCGAAAGCGCGCCCGACCAACTGATCGATGACCTTCCAAACGTCTATCCCTACATCATCAACAACCCCGGCGAAGGGACCCAAGCAAAGCGGCGCTCGTACGCCGCCATCGTGGATTATCTGACCCCAGTGATGGCAAACGCCGGGACCTACGACGAGCTGGCCGACCTCGAAGAACTCGCCGACCGCTATCGCGAGGCCGGCATGAAGGACGCCCATGCAGACGACGGCGAGCACCTCGAAGACCTCCTCCGCAAGAAAGTTGCAGAACTCGATTTGGCAGTGGAACTCGGTATCGGCGGGGAAATTGACGAGAAAGCCGACGTTCGTGGTCCTGACGAAGCCGGCACCACGCTCGCAGAGGGAGAAGTCGAGGGCGACAAAGTGGATATCGAGGAACTCACCGAGCGAATTCACGAATACCTCACAGACGTGAAGACCACCCAGATTCGGCTCGGGCTTCACACGATGGGTGAGCCACCTATCGAGGACCGTCTCGTGGAGTACCTCGTCGCGCTCACTCGACTCGAAAATCCGGGCGCACCGAGCCTCCGCGAGAGTGTCGCGGGCGTACTCGGTGTCGACTACGATCGGATGCTCAACGCACCCGGCGAGTACGACGACAAGTTGGGGATGACATTCTCTGCGGCGGCCGACGAAGTTCACGAGAAAAGTCTCGAACTCGTGGAGATACTGGCGGACCACAATTTCGACCTTCCCACCTCCGAGACGGAGGCTGGCCCTGACGACGAGACAAATATGAACCTGCTCGTCGTGGATATCGACCCGCTGGGCGATGCGCGAGCGAATGCCGGCGCGCACGACGACCTCCGCGAAGTCTTAGAGTTCATCTGCGAGGAAGCCGCGCCGCGCGTGCAGGGTGCCGCCGACGAAATCCCTCAGACCGCTAACGCGCTCGCCGGCGAGTACGTCCCGCCGGGCGGCAGCGGTGCACCGACTCGTGGTGGGGTGGACCTGCTCCCGACGGCGCGGAACTTCTACACGCTCGACCCACGGAAAGTCCCAGCAAAGAGCGCATGGGAGGTCGGCAGCGAGATCGCCGACGGCGTTGCCGAGCGCCATCGCTCCGAAGAGGGCGAGTATCCCGAGGAAATCGGTGTCGTCGCGTGGGGCACCCCGACCGTTCGCACCCGTGGCGAGACGATTGCACAGGTACTCGCGTTGATGGGTGTCGAACCCGAGTGGACCGATGCCGGTCGAGTTGATGATGTACACCCAATTCCACTCGAAGCACTCGACCGTCCGCGCATCGACGTGACGACACGGGTTTCGGGACTCTTCCGCGACGCCTTCCCGCAGGCCGCGAGCGTCATCCATGACGCCGTCGATACCGTGGTGGCCCTCGATGAACCCCACGCAATGAACTACGTCAAAAAACATGTCGAGGAAGATGTCGAAGATCTTGAAGCCGACGGCATGGACGAATCCGACGCCGAAACTACCGCGAAACGCCGCGTGTTCACCACCCGACCGGGCGGCTACGGCGCGGGCACGAACAAGGTCGTCGACGAAGGCAACTGGGACGACCGCTCGGACCTCGCGGACGTGTACGTCCAGTGGGGTGGCTACGCGCTCGGCAAACGTGGGAAGGTCAACGAAGCTCACGATGCCTTCGAACGCCGGCTCAGCGGTGTCGAGGCCACGGTAAAAATCGAAGACACCGCCGAACAGGACGAATTCGACTCCTCGGATTGGTATGCCTTCCACGGCGGTTTCATCAGCGCAGTTGCCGAAATCGCTGGCGAGGAGCCGGCATCGTACGTCGGTGATTCCTCAGACCCCGACAACGTCGATGTCTACACCAACGAGGAGAAAGTCCGGAAGGCGATGCGCGCCCGCGTCCTGAATCCCGAATGGCTCGATAGCATGGAAGATCACGACTACAAGGGTGCGGGTGATCTCTCTACAACTGTGGATGTCGTGCTCGGCTGGGACGCTACGGCAGGCGTCGTCAGCGACACGCTCTGGTCGGACATCGCCAAGAAATACGCCTTCGACGAGAACAGACAAGAATGGATGCGCGATGTGAACCCGTGGGCACTCGACAGTATCACCGATACGCTGCTTGAAGCCGTCGATCGTGGGCTATGGGATGCCGACGACGAAACCCGTGAACGCCTGCAGAATCTGAATCTTCAAGTGGACGGTGACCTCGAAGCACGCGCTGGCGATGCAACCACTCCGGGGGTGACGGGCGATGACGACTGATTCACCGGATATCAAGGAATACGCCGACCTCGGAGCAACCACGGAAGACGCGATGGAAATTGCCGAGACTAGCATGGAACGTGTGCGCGAACTCGTCCCAAGCGAAACGCTGGCCGACCGCATCCGGGGGAAAGCCGTCCATGCGACAGGCGACCCCGAGTTCCAGCATCTCGTTCGATTCACCGGCGGAGCCGAAGCGGAACCGGTTCGCGCTGGCGCGCGAGCAGTCCTCAATGAACGGTCCATCGTTACCGATATCACGATGGTCAAAGCCGGCATCACTGGCCGCGGTCACGACTGTTCTGTGCGCAAGGCCATCGGCAACGGTACCGAACTCGCCGAGCAAACTGGGATAACCCGAACGGCGGCGTCCGTGCTCGAACTCGACAAGCAAGGAGTGTACGACGACGCAATCGCCGTCATCGGCAACGCTCCGACCGCGGCGCTGGCACTCGCAGACTGCATTGAGGATGGGACTCACCCCGCCGTCGTGATCGCCACGCCAGTCGGCTTCGTCAAGGCCGCAGAGAGTCGAAATCGGATTCGATCGGTCGCAATGGAACACGACGTTCCCGCGATTACGAACGTCGGCCGTCGGGGTGGCAGCGGCCTCGCTGCCGGACTGACGAATGAACTCATTCACGTCGCTAGCGATGCTCGCGACGGCAGCGTACCGATTTCAGTCGCGGACAGCACCACATGAGCGACGGTCTCGATGCGGGGCCGGACCCAGCAACCATCGCGGCGGCCGATCCCGAACTACCGAACGCCACCGATTCGGTCCACGCCGTCGGTATCGGTCCAGGAAATCTCGAATACCTGACACCGCGTGGTGAACGGGCAATCCGGGAAGCAGACGTCGTCATCGGCTTTGAGACCGTCGTCAACTTCGTTGCCGATCGGACCGACGCCGATCTACTGACTTGTGGCTACCGCGACGAAGGCGCGACGCTCACCACATTCGCCGAGCGCGTCGCTGATGGCGACACGGGAACAGCTGTGCTGATGGGCGACCCGAACCACTCAGGATATCAGTTCGTCGGAAAGGTTCAGGCTGCGATCGAATCGCCCGTCCGCGTGATTCCTGGGATCTCGTCGTTGCAGGTGGCTGCGAGTCGAGCACGTACGCCGATGGAGGAGACTGAATTCGTCACTCTCCACAAATCTGGGGATATAGAACCCGACTGCCGGCGACTCCGTGCGAACGTCGGCGAACGTCACCTGCTCGTCCTTCCACGCCCCTACGATATGATGCCCGGGGACATCGCCGCCGACCTCCTCGATGCGGGGGCACCACCGTCACTCCCCGCACTCGTCCTCGAACGGTTGACACACGATGATGAGGCAACAACGCGAACGACGCTCGGCGAACTCGGAACGTACGGGGGTGGATCGGAGACTGATGACACACCGTTTTCGGATCTCTCGGTGCTAGCCGTTCGGACAGAGTAACCGGACAGCTACACACGGCAGAAATCTTCACTCACTTTCGAGATCACCGCCAAGCGATGTTTGCCGGCGAGTGGGAGCGCATCGCTTCGACACGTATCCCAACCGTGGCAAACTGTTCGCACTGAGTGTGTAAATCAACCCACCAAAACTTACTTGATAGTCCGTCGTGTCGTCTATGACAATCCAACTTGGAGTAAGTAAACTTAGATTGCTTCCAAGCGGGACATTACACATGACAAGCGAATCACTCCTACTCCTCGGCCACGAGACAGGCAACGCCCGCGAAGTGTTCGAGACGCACGCCGAACGGCTCACTCGCCGCACTAACGTCGACGATGTGTCAATAGCGACCTACGAGAGCGAACCAGTCCGCGAGCTCCGGGCACAGTTTGAAGCAATATCCACAGACCGAACATACGTGATCCCGATGCGTGCCGCCCACGCCCACGATACAATCGAGGATGTGCCCGCTGCACTCTCCTATATTTCTGGGAACGTCCGCTACTGTGAACCACTTGGACGAAGCCCTGCTGTCACTGAAGTACTCCGAAAGCGGGCGATGAATCTGGTACCGGCGGGCGAGGACGCCTCTCTCGTCATCGTCGGGTTCGGGAGCAGTTCGAAGCCCTACCATCGACAGATCGCTGAGTACCACGCAGCCCGACTCCGCGATGGCTCGGACTACGGGGAGGTGCTGACCTGCTATCTCCTTCAGAATCCCGCTGTCGAATGCGTCCGCTATAACGTCTCGGAACGCCGTGCGGTCGCGGTTCCGCTGTTCGTGACACGATCCGAAGCGACCGACAAACGAGTCCCAGATGCACTCGAACTCGGGCGCGGTGGAATCGAATACGCCGATCCGTTCGGCAAGCACCCTCAAATAACGGACGCCATTCGTGCGGAAGTCGAAAAGCAGCGCACGCTTGCGGTTGAAGAACCGTCCGCGTCGGTTTCGTTTGAAACACAGTTAACGCGAACACGTCGCCCAGTCGCAACCGACGGAGAGGGGTTCCTAGAGTAATGGAGCTGTTCGTCCAATGAGGTTCGTCTTGATCGCCGGTACCACTGAAACCGCACACATCGAAGGGATCAGTGCCGCCGGAGCGGACCCCGATCTGATGGCTCACACTCCGAGCGCGGACCTCGAGATCGTGGAATATGGGCAGCCAGTCCAGGCACCAGTTATACCGGTGAGTCCGACTGGCTGCCCGACCCCTGCGGTCATTACACGCGCCGTCCGTGAATTGATCGAGTTCGATACCCTGGCCCTCGATGCGGGTCTCGTTCGTCCAACCAGTGCACCGACTGTCGCCCTCGAAGCGATGCCCGGAAGAGATATCCGCCATCCTCAGCCCGTCGATTCCGCAACGGACACGTTCGAGACTGCCCGTCAGCTCGGACGGAGCCTGCCGGACGACGAACTCGTGATCGGCGAGACAATTCCCGGCGGCACGACCACTGCGCTCGGAGTCCTCACTGCGCTCGGCGAACGCGCCGCGGTGTCGTCCTCGCTCCCCGAGAACCCGCTCGCGCTCAAGCAAGAGGTGGTGGACGAGGCGTTGGCAGCGAGTAATCTCTCGGCGGGCGAGACCGCGGACGAGCCGGTGAAAACGGTACGCCACGTCGGCGACCCAGTGCTCGCTGCTGTGGCCGGAATGACCATCGGAGCGACGGCCACCGATACGTCAGTGACACTCGCCGGGGGGACACAGCTCGTCGCCGCTGCCGCCCTCGCTCGTCACGCAGGCATGGATGCGACGCTTTCGGTCACGACGACCTCATTTATCGCTGACGACAAGACGGTACGGCTGAACGAACTGGCGAACGACCTCTCGTTGGACGTGACCGTCACCAACCCGGACTTCCACCGTCGAAACCATTCGGCAATGAACCCGTACGTCGCCGGTGAGGCCAAGGAGGGCGTCGGGATGGGCGGCGCACTGGCGCTGGCCGATCGCGCTGGCGTATCGATGGCGGACGTACGCGAGCAGGTCGTTGCCGTGTATGACCGACTTGTGGCCGACGAGCCGCCAGTAGAAGCATGAACGGCATCGTCATCGCTGGCACGCGATCGGGAGTCGGGAAGACCGTTGCCACCCTCGCCGTCATCCGCGCGCTTAACACGGCGGGTTGTTCGGTTCAGCCGGCGAAGGCCGGGCCGGATTTCATCGACCCGAGCCACCACGAGAGCGTGGCCAGCCGCCCGTCGCGCACCCTTGACTGCTGGCTCCAAGGCGAAGCAGGACTCCGACGGAACTACCACCGTGGGGAGGGCGATGTCTGCGTCGTCGAGGGCGTAATGGGACTGTACGACGGCGATGCCTCAAGCACTGCGATGATCGCCGAGGCGCTTGATGTTCCTGTGGTTCTCGTCGTGGATGCGAAGGCCGGCATGGAGAGCGTCGCCGCCACGGCGTTCGGATTTCGACAGTATGCAGCCCGTGCCGGTCGTGACGTCGACGTCGCCGGCGTCATTGCCCAGCGCGCGCACGGGGGGCGCCACGAGCAGGGAATTCGTGACGCCCTTCCCGACAATCTCGCCTATTTCGGTCGGATTCCACCCAGCGACGACCTCGAAATCCCCGACCGGCATCTCGGACTGCACATGGGCGATGAGTCCCCTCTTGATACCGATACACTCGATACTGCTGCCGAGCACATCCGCACTGAGCGACTCCTCGATATCGCGCGTACGCCCGCACGCCCAGAACCGACAGTAAAGCGCTCACCGACCGAGAAACGAATCGCCGTTGCTCGTGATGAGGCGTTCTGTTTTTACTATCCGGCGACCATCGAACGATTTCGAGAGCGCACCGAGGTGGTCACGTTCGCACCGACGACCGGGGAGGAGCTTCCCGACTGCGATGGTGTCTATCTCCCCGGTGGCTACCCGGAGCTTCACGCCGATTCTCTAGAACAGAGCCCCGCAATGGGACAGCTCGCCGCTCGGGCAGACGACGGGCTACCCGTGCTCGGCGAGTGTGGCGGGTTGATGGCCCTCGCCGAGACGCTGACCACTGCCGACGGCGAGACGTACGGAATGGCCGGTGTCCTCCCGGCGGACGTACGAATGCACGACCGGTACCAGGCACTCGACCACGTGGAACTCCGTTCGCGTACCGACACGCTCACAGCCAGCGCGGGAGGAACGCTTCGAGGTCACGAGTTTCACTATTCCAGCGCTGACATCGACTCGGATGCCCGATTCGCGTTCGACATCGAGCGGGGTGCTGGCATCGAAGAGGGACAGGACGGACTGATGGAATACCGGACGCTCGGGACGTACTGTCACATCCACCCGGAGAGCGGAGCGTTCGATACGTTCATCGATTTGCTATGAGATGCCCCATTGATACACCGAGCCTTCCTGGTTCGCTCGTCGCCAGTTCAGGGCTACTAGAGGGGCGATGGGGTTGATGGCGGTGGCGTCGATAGGCCTCTCCTTAACGTTCGACCTCCTCTTCAAGGAGTTTCCAGCCCGCGTTCATCCGGTTGCGATGTTCGGCCGCCTCGTCGGCTGGCTCGACTGTCCGTGGTCCGCTCCGCGGCTGGTCGGCATGCTCGTCGCGCTCGTCCTTCCAGTCGGGACCGCCGCTCTCGCAGGCAGTGTCACTGCTCTCTCGGTACGGTATCATCCACTCCTCGGAATGGTCGTCGCAGCGGTCGCGCTGTTCACAACGACGAGCCTCAGAATGTTGCTCTCGATTGCTACGGATGTGGTCATGCAAACCGAAATCAACCCCGAGCGTGCCCGCGAATCAGTACGGGCACTCGTCGGCCGCGATGCGAAAAACCTCTCATCGGGCGAACTGCGAAGCGCCGCCATCGAAAGCGTCGCCGAGAATCTCGCCGATGGTCTCGTCGCTCCCCTCCTCGCCTTCGCGCTCGGCGTACGGTTTTCGCTCTCGCTGGCGGTCGCCGCCGCCGTCTGGGTGAAGGCGGTGAACACGCTCGACTCGATGCTCGGCTATCGGTCGAAACCCGTCGGGTGGGCGAGCGCCCGTCTCGACGATGTCGTCATGTGGCTTCCGTCCCGACTCGGTGCAATGCTCATCGCGCTCGCGGGCCGCTCACCGGCGGCGCTCTCTCGCGCTCGGTCGTGGCGCGACATCCCCTCTTCGCCCAACTCCGGCTGGCCGATGGCGACCCTTGCGGCCGTTCTCAGCGTCGAACTCCGAAAGCCGGGCGACTACGTGTTGAACCCGAACGCCGAGCTGCCGACTGTTTCGGGGGCTCGGCGGGGGGTTCGCGTCGTCGCTATCGCGGGACTGGTCTCGTTTCTCCTCGCGGGGGTGGTCGCGTGGCTTTGACAGCCGTTCAAGGCGCCCTGGGATTCCTCTCGCGGCTTCCCGTCGGTCACGACGACGCCGCGTGGGAGGCGCTCAGGACGACCCCAGTATCCTTCCCGCTCGCGGGCTACGTTCTCGGCGCGCTGGTCGCGCCTCCGCTGTTGCTCTCCAGACCGTCGTCGACGGTCGGGTTTCTGTTCGTCGTCGGCATCTATCTCGTGACGGGAATCAACCACATCGACGGTGTGACCGACCTCGGGGACGCGCTGGTCGTTCACGGGGGACCGGCCGAGCGGCGGGCGGTACTGAAAGACACGACCGTCGGCGTTGGCGGCGCGCTTGCGGTCGCGCTGGTCGTCTTCGGACTCGCCACCGCCGGGGTCGCACTCGCCGAGCTGCCACCGAGGGCCGCCCTCCTCGTCGTCACGGCTGAGGTCGGAGCCAAACTGGGAATGGCAGTCCTCGTCTGTCTCGGCTCGGCTTCCCACGACGGTCTCGGCTCGGCGTTCACGGGGGAACGCTCCCCGCTCACTCATCGCCCCTGTGCTGGTCGCGGCTCCCGTGGCGGTGCTGACGTGGCCGCGAGCCACGGCCTCGATGGCGACGCTCCTCGCCGCCGTTCTCGCTGCGCTCTTCGTCTTTCATTGGGCACGGGTGAACCTCAACGGCGTCAGCGGCGACGTTCTCGGCGCGACGAACGAGATCGCTCGCGTTGCAGCGCTCCATGCGGGGGTGATAACGTGGACGCACTGGTGATGTGCGGCGGTCGTGGAACCCGTCTCGATGTCGACACCGAGAAGCCCCTGTACGACATCGACGGTCGCCCGATGGTGGACCGAGTGCGCGACGCACTCGTTGCCAGCCGAATCGAACGGGTGTATCCTGTCGTCTCGCCACACACGCCGCAGACACGTGACCATCTCGATGGTCGAATCATCGAGGCACCGGGCGAGGGCTACGTCGCCGACCTCCAGTACGCGATAGAGCGCATCGATCTACCCGTTCTCACCGTGGCCACCGACCTGCCGTTGCTCGCCGGCGATGCCATTGACACCGTGCTCGATAGGCACACAAGTGGGTCACTCACCGTCTGCGTCCCCGCCGCGCTCAAGCGAATATTAGGAGTGAGCATCAAGACGACGATGGACTCCGATGAGGAGGTCGCACCTACCGGCGTCAACATCGTATCGGACGGTAACGCTGAAGACATGTTCACGACCCACGACGCCCGGTTCGCGGTCAACGTAAACCGTCTCGCGGACGCAGCGGTTGCGGAGGAATTCGCATAATGTTCGAGGAACTAACTGGAACGACCGACACGGAAACGAGAGAGGGAATCGCCATCGCCACGGACGGCCGCGAGTCAAGGAATGGTCGAATCCCACTCGCCAAACGATACGTGGAGACTGATACACATGCGACGTAAGACGGTGCAGCAGGTCGGCCGAGAACCACACGGGAGCAACGACGATTCTGACGTTCTCGACTTCAGCGCGAACACGAACCCGCGCGTTCCCGACGGCGTCGAAGACGTCTACCGTGGGGCGTTCGACTCGTCGCGCAGCTATCCATCCGAACCGCCGACGGGGTATTGTGAAGCGGCGGCGGAATACGTCAGCTGTGACCCGGAACAGGTCGTTCCGACGCCGGGCGGGCTTGCCGCCATCCGCCGAGCCGTCGGACTTGCGGTCGGAGAGAGCGATTCCGTGCTGATCCCGTGTCCGAGTTTCGCCGAGTACGCACGCGAGGTCCGTCTTCAGGGCGGCAAGCCGTCGTTCATTCCGCAGAATCAAATTCTCGAAGCGGATCCGGCCAGTCACGCGCTGGCCATCGTCTGCAACCCGAACAACCCAACTGGTAACGCCTATGACACCGATGCGCTGTCGGCGTTCGCGGCACGGTGCCGAGACTCCGGAACGCCGCTGCTCGCCGACGAGGCGTTTCTCGGGTTCACCGACCGATCCTCGCTCGCGGGAACCAATGGCGTCGTCGTCGCCCGCTCGCTGACCAAACTCTTTGGGTTGCCGGGACTCCGGGCGGGGTTCGCGGTTGCGACGGACGAGTTCAACGAGGCACTCGACATCGCTCGTCGTCCGTGGAACGTGGGCAATCCGGCGCTGGCGACCGGTTCGTTCTGTATGGCTCGCAAGGAGTTCATTATGACGACTCGCGAACGCGTTCATACGGAACGGAACCGGATGCACGAGGCGCTTTCCGGGACGTTCGACGTGTATCCGTCAGACTCTCCGTTCCTCCTGTTCGACGTCGGCGATAGGGAGGTCGAGAAACTCTTGCATCGAGCACGCGATCACGGACTCGCACTCAGGGACGCCACCACCTTCCGGGGTCTCGACTCACACGTTCGGGTCGCCGTACGATTACCGGCGGAGAACGACCGACTGCTGGAGGCGTTCGATGTTTGAAGCCACTATCGCTGATGGAGCGCTTGAGCTTCATCGGCCGGGAATCCATTGGCTCTCGACGGGATGGGACGGCGGGTTCGAGCGGGCTGCGGCCGCCTACAACATCACGGTTCCCGAGGGGTGGGAACGAACCGACCTCGGAACGTACATCAGCGAACGACGGGAGCGCGCCGGATTCACCGCCAGCGGCCCGACGCTGCTCACCGGCGTCGAGATGCGCCACGCCCGGGGCGCGCGGCTCGACCCCGTGGTCGCGTACGCAACCGTCGGCCTGTCGAATCCCGCCGCGCTCCCGATGGAGCCGACGGGAGCAGGTGAAGAACGGCACGACCGCCCGTCCGACGTCGGAACGGTCAATCTCCTCATCGGGACGACGCGGTGTCTGAGCAAGGCGGCGCTTGCGACGTTCCTCGGGATCGTCGTCGAGGCGAAGACGGCGACGCTACTGGCTGAATCGGGGTTTCCGGGCACGACGACGGACGCGGTCGTCGTTGGCAGTGACGAGATGGTGGAGCCGGCGACGTTCGCCGGGAGCGCGACGCCGGTCGGTGCTGCCGCTCGTGCGTGCGTCCGCGAGGCGGTACGAGCGAGTTTCCGCTCTCGATACGCCGAGCGAGAAGTCGCCAGTTCAGTCGCGGACGCAGAACACGGGGTCGTCACCGACCGACGTGCGGAGGTGTTCACGCCGTGAACGAACGGAATCCCTCCTGCGAGAACGTACCGACCGCCGACGCGAAAACAAAATATTTCATAGACTACCAATGACGAACGACGCCACCGACGAACCCGATAGCAGAGCACAGTCCCAAGGGACACCTGGACGGGGAACATCGCCGGATGCCTGTCTCTTATACACATCTGACGCTGCCGACGATATGCAGTGTGTAGATCTCGGTGGTCGCCGTACCATCAAAAAAACAAAACAAGAAAACCAACTGACGCCGTTGCAGACTATACCCACAAACATGCGATCACAATAAATATTCACATACGCATCAAGGGCAAAA